>CAZGKK010000011.1:0-15316 GCA_964526165.1 uncultured Candidatus Saccharibacteria bacterium
TACTCTTGTACAAATTTCTGAAACTTGCTATCTCTGGAATAAATGCCAATCTAATATCCCCAGTAGGACCATTCCTATGCTTCGAAATAATAAGGTCTGCAATACCTTTCTTTTCTGTATCTGGATTCCATGTTTCTTCCCTATCTACAAACATTACCACATCTGCATCCTGCTCAATAGAACCTGATTCTCTTAAGTCGGATAACTGTGGTCTTCTACTTTGTCTTTGCTCAATGGCTCTTGAAAGCTGTGAAAGGGCAACCACTGGAACATCTAACTCCTTCGCAATATTCTTTAATCCTTGAGAAATTTCTCCAACCTCAAGTACTCTACTCTCCTTACTGTTTCCATGCATCAATTGAAGGTAGTCTACGAAAATAATATCTACACCACTCTCGACTGCCAACCTTCTAGATTTTGTTCTCAGAGAGTTAATATGCTGACCTGCTTGGTCATCAATATATATATTTGCATCACCCAATTCTCCCATTGTACTTGCCAATTTCATCAACTTCTTGTCATTCAACCTTCCAGTTCTCATCTCCCAAAAAGGGATACCTGATTGCATACCCAAGAATCTCTCCATAATCTGAGTCTTAGACATCTCTAAAGAGAAGAAAGCTACTGTTTTCTTGTCTACTAATGCAGCATGCCTCATCATATCTAAGGCCAATGCAGTTTTCCCAACAGATGGTCTAGCAGCCAATACAATCAAATCGGACTTCTGAAAACCACCAAGAAGTTCATCAAGATCCTTGAAACCAGTAGAAACACCCAAATACGACTCATCATTCTCTGCCCTTTCTGCTCTTTCGTAAGCTTCCTTAAGTAGATCTTTGATATGTACAAAATTTACCTTTGTTCCTGTTTGTGCAACATCAAATATCTCCTTCTCAGACTTATCAATTACATCATCGATGGGAGTTGTCTCATTCGTAGCCATATCAGAAATTAGCTCTGCAGCAGACATTAATCCTCTTCTTATCGCACTCTCTTTTACAATTTCACCATACTCCTCTGCATGAGAAGATGTTGCTACAGTGGTAACCAATTCTGCCACATAGCCTGCTCCACCCGCAGCTGAAAGTTTTTTCTGTTTTTTAAGCTTATCTACTAACGTAACAATGTCAACAGGCAACGCATTATTAAAAAGATCCAAAATCGCAGAATAGATAATGATATGTTTCTGGTCATAGAAATGGCCTGGAAGTAACCAAGCTGAGACAGTAATTATTGCATCCTTATCTATAAGCATACACCCCAAAAGAGATTTCTCTACATCGACATTTTGAGGTATAACTCTATTTTCTTTCATTTATATATTCCAAATTACTTTAGAAACACAATCTCAACACTCTGTTGGTCTTCTTCTACCTTTCTCTTAGCAAGATTAATGTATCCTTCATCTTTAACATTTGCATAGCCAAAGTGTTGAATAAATTCATCTCTACTTTTTAGACCATCATTCTTCTTGGACTCTCCTTTATAGGCGCAAGGAATCAATATAGCAGGATCAATATTAGATACAACTTTTTCCAAAGTATCATATCCCATGAACATATCACTATCACCAATTGGGAGAATCAAAGCATCTACATCTCCTAAGTTTTTAACTTTCTCAGGATCAAAATCCTTTCCCGTTGCACCCATGTATACAACTCTTAGATTCTTCTCGTCGACAATATAGAAGTCATCACCTATTCCTCTTCTAACCATAATCCCACCAACCTCAAATTCCCCTGCAGTGTATATCTCATATACCGACTCTCTTTTATCCGGAACCACTTTATCTTTGAGACCAAAGACTTCTAACAATTGTGGACTATCTGAAGTAGTTGAATAATGGGTAAACAAAGCAACATCAGCAGAAGTTTTAGGAAAAGTTGCTCCTGATTCCTTAAGTAAATCCGGGTCTGTAATTACAGAAATATTGTCCGTTGTAAACAAGAATGTCGTCCATCCAATTTTTTTGATTTTCATAAAAAGATCAATTAAATAAAAGTACTATTTCTAAGTATATCAAATTCTCTTTGGGCAATTTTACACTTTTTATTCTTTCAAGCCTAGTGACTCTTTAATATCTTCAAGCATTGATTCTTTCATTTGTTGCTTAACAAGTTCGGTTTTGAGGCTTTCCAAAGATGAAATACAAGCCTGAAGTTGTGTCATTACACGATTGTCAGATTCCCCTTTAAGAATCATGTTTTTTACCCCTCCAACCTGCCCTTCTACTCTCTTTATCCTGTTCTGAATTTTAATTGGATATTTCATACATCAGTATAACATATAAGAAAGAATTCCTAAAAGTATGAAAGAATCACTTCCTCTTTTTTGCAAGGGAGTTCTGGAGTTTCAATTGTTCTACTGATTCTCTAAAAAACAAATATGCGAAGTATAAAATGAATGAGATTCCAAATATTTCAAAGGCTTCTTCCCAAAAAACATAGGTATTGTAACCCTCTTGGAACATAATATGAGGCTTCGTATTAACATATTCTACAAACAAGCTAAGGACTAAGAAGGAAACTCCTAAAATAAAAAAGGATGCTCTCTTCCAATTGTTTTTAAAAAATCTAATTAAGAAAATTCCTACAATGACAAAAAAAGCCAAAATAAATGGAATGTAATACGGTAACCATGTAGTAGATTGATAACCAAACTGATTTACATAGTCATACGGATTTTGAACTGAGCTTTTGGAAAAAAACTCATTTAAAAAGGTAGGAATATTTTCATGAATTTGACCTACTTCATCCAAACCAAGAAACAGGAATACGAATGACAAGAAAAGCCAAAAATATTTATTCTTTCCTTTTGTCAAGAAAAACAAATCAAAAGAGATAAATGATATCAATATAATCTTTAGGCCTTGATATAGTGTTGGGAGATTACTCTCAATGTCTAAGTTGAAAAAACTCTTTTCGCCAAAGAAGTAAGCTAGAAGTAGAACAAGAAAATCAAGAAAAAGTACAATCAAAAGAAACGAGATTTTATTTTTCTGAAACCATTTTTCGGATAACATGGTATAGGATATCATAGAAGCTGATGCTACGCCACTAATTGGACTGTCTTAAGAGATTTTATGTATGCAAACAGAATTGACATAACAATGCGAGTGATAGTATAATCCAACTTGCTTATGAAGAAAGATTTACACCCAAAATACAATAACGAGTTTAAAGTTACCTGCTCATGCGGGAACTCATTTGTTACTGGTTCTACACTCCTAGAAGATGGTATTACCGTAGATATCTGCTCAAAATGTCACCCATTCTATACAGGTGAGCAAAAAATTGTTGACACAGACAATGTTGTAAGAAAATATGAGGAAAGATTAGAAAAATCAAAGAAAATGTCCTTTACATCCAAGAAAGAAAAGATGGCTAAAAGAAGAGAGAAAATGGACAAAATGGCATCCAATCCTGCTACCTCACTCTCTTTAAGAGATATGCTAGCAAACGCAAAGATTTCGAAGTAACAGTTTCCCACTTTATTTATGTGATATCATCTACTGATGGATATTAAAACGTTAAAGAAAAAATACGAAGATAATCTTACACAACAGAAAGTTGTCGAATTAGAGAAACAGCTTAATGATGGTGTAGCAGCAGGAGAAAGAAACCTTGGAAAGGTTAGCAGTGACCTTTCTTATTACTCAGAACTCTCCTTTAAAATTTCAAATATTAAGAAAGCTATTTCAGACTATGAGAGTACTTTGGAAATGTCAAAGAATGAAGAGGATCCCGAACTAAAAGAGATGGCTAACGAGGAATTAATCAGTTTGGAGGATAATATTAATATATTGGAACAAGAGATAAAAAGATTACAGATATCAAGAAAATATGTAGATGAAGATGATGATAGATCAGCAATTTTAGAGATTAGAGCTGGCGCTGGAGGAGATGAAGCGGCTCTTTTTGCTGCTGATTTGTTTAGGATGTACAAGAATTACTCCATTGCAAATAATTGGGAAATGGAAATCATTGATAGCCATATTACTGAAGGTGGTGGTTTCAAAGAGGTAGTTGCACATATTGCTGGGAGAAATGTTTTCAAAACTCTTAAATATGAAAGTGGGGTTCACAGAGTTCAGAGAATTCCCTCTACCGAATCCTCTGGTAGAATACACACCTCCACGGCTTCTGTGGCAATCCTTCCTGAAGCAAACGAGGTAGATGTGGCGATTGACCCAGCCGACCTTAGAATCGATGTAATGAGAGCATCTGGTGCAGGAGGTCAATGCGTAAACAAAACTGACTCTGCAGTAAGAATTACCCATTTACCCACAGGCATTGTAGTAAGTTGCCAAGAAACAAAGCATCAACAGCAAAACAAAGAAAAAGCAATGGCCCTACTTCGCTCTAGACTTTATGACCTTAAGAAACAGCAAGAAGCAGAGAAAAGGTCTGACATGAGATTGTCTCAGATTGGTACTTCTATGAGAGCTGAAAAAATTCGAACATACAATTTTCCTCAGAACAGAATTACAGACCATAGAGTAAAGATTTCTTGGCATAATCTTGAATCAGTTCTTAATGGTAATATTCAGGAAATGATTGATGAAATTAGAGATGCAATTCAAAACGAACTATTAGCTGAGGATGATGAATTATAAATGGATTTAGAGACTTTATTCCACATTCAAGAAGTATTAAAGGACTCGGGATACAGTGATTTATCAAGGATATCAAAAGAAATTTTGGAGTACTCAACAAAGGAATCCGTGAAGCTTGAAAGAATTCTTTCAAGAATTCAAAAACAAGAACCCTGGGAATATATTCGTGGTTATGCAGAATTCAAAGAAAGAATTTTTTTTGTTACAAAAGATACCCTTATCCCTCGTATTGAATCTGAACAATTAGTTGATATTGGAATCGACCTAATAGAGAGAAAGGTAAGTGGATACAAACAGATACTTGATATCGGTACAGGAAGTGGCTGTTTAATAATTTCCTTATTTCTCGGATTAGAAGAAAAAGGTAAAGATTACGAGTATATTGCTACTGATATTTCAAGAGATACATTAGATATTGCAAAGAAGAATGCTCAAATTCACTCGATAAATGAAATCAAGTTTCTAGAAAGAGATTTAATCGAGGTAAATGATATAGAAGACAAAAGTTTAATTATCGCAAATCTCCCATATATCCCTGTAAAAATGTATGAGAATCTTGATACTAGTGTTAAGGGATACGAGCCAAAGATAGCTTTGGAGGGAGGAGAAGATGGATTAAAATATTACAGAAGATTAATAAAAATATTAACAGATTCAAAGAAAAATATTGACTTGTTAATTGAAATAGAACCCTCTACTCTACACAACTTCCAAGACATTTCATCAAAGAATAAATCTTTAAAAATATACAAAGATTTTAGAGGAAAAGAAAGATTTCTATTCTTCCATTTCTCCTAATGTTACCTTAAAGGTTTCTTCCGTACCTGCTCTCCACACTTTTACTTCAACCTCTTCACCCACTTTGTGTTTTTCAATAATTCCTCCTAAGGACTTTGTTACTTTTTCACCTCCGAATTCAATTATGAAGTCTCCTCTTCTGATCCCAGCAATATATGCAGGTGATACTGGGTCTATCCTAACGACCAACGCCCCTGGCACAACATCCTTGTAATACAGTGCTTCATAATCGGAAATCATCTGATAGGACACACCTAAAAATGGTCTAATAAATTTTCCATAAGTCTTATACTCTTCAAGTCGATTCTTCACCTTGTTTATTGGAAGTGCAAATGAGATATTATCAACCCCTGAGGAAGTCGCAAAATTTACTCCGATTACTTCTCCTCGAGAGCTTATCAAGGGTCCTCCCGAATTCCCAGGATTAATTGCAGCATCTGTTTGAATCACTCCCTCATAGCTTTTAGTTGTACTTCCGAACCAACCTGTTCCAGCGGTTACACTCCTATCTAATCCACTTATTATTCCGGTTGTTACACTGCCAGCGAATTCACCCAATGGAGTACCTATCGCAATTACATTCTGACCTACTACTAACTTATCCGAGTCACCTAAAGCCAAAGCCTTCAAGCCTTTATCCTTTTTATCTATTCTTAATACAGCGATATCTGATAAATCGTCTCTTAATATCTTAGTAACCTCGAATTCATCTCCAGAAAAATTTACAACCTTGTAAGAACCATTTAAATCTGAAACAACGTGTTGATTTGTTACTACAATTCCACTCTCATCAACAATGAAACCAGTTCCTATCTTACTTGTAGTATCCTCTATCCCCTCTCCCTGTTTTAAAGAGATTTGTGAAATTGCAATACTAACAACTGATTCTTGTGTTTTTTTGACTATGTTAATTGTATTTGCCTCGTCTTCAGTGACAACCAATTCGATTTTTTCATCATCTTTACTACCAGAAGCATTGTTCCAAGTTTTACTTAAGGGACTACAATCAAGCGTAAATAGAAGGTAAATTAAAACTCCACTAGTAAGCAAAATGGTAAAGAAAAATGTCAGGGCTACTAGAAAAAGTTTAACCATCCTTTTTGGGTTCTTCTCGACCTTTTTATCTTCTAATTTCTTCCCTTCAACTACTTCAATTGTTTCTTCCTTTTGTTCAATTTCTTCTTTAATATTACTTTCTTTTTCCATATGTTTGTAAAATTAAATTATTTACTCAGTTCCTCAACTGCTCTATCGAGCTGAGGGTCTATCCCTTTTTCAAAATCATCATTGGAATATCCTACTTCTATATTTGGGAGTATGGGATTTTCCTTGTCAATATTCTTTCCATCTGGTAAGAGCCACTTTACAACAGTTAAGTGTAGACTAGAACCATCAGTGAAATCAAATATCTTTTGTGCTGTTCCCTTTCCATAAGTGCTTTTTCCAATGATAGTTGCCCTATTAGCTTGTTGAAGAGCACCCGCCACAATTTCTGAAGCTGAAGCACTTCCTTCATCTACTAATACAACAATTTTCTTTTCTAGAAGATTCCCACCAATCTCGGATTCAAATTTCTCAATATTACCCTTGGCATCTCGTTGTTGAGAAATTGTAAAGCCCTCCTTGAGCATATCATCGGCAGCATAAATCGCTGCATCAAAGAAGCCACCAGGATTACTTCTTAAATCTAATATTACTTTGTTTACTTTTGCGTCATTTATCGCTTTTACACTTTTATCCCACTCCTGTTGCCACAAGTACAGAGAGCTGTCTGTAAATCTTCCCACTTTGAAGTGGGCAATATCTTTATTTTGTCCTATATATTCTACTGTCATACTTGCCACGGTTATCTCACTTCTTGTCATCTTAATTTCGACAGGCTCTTTATCTTCTTTGTGTAATACTGTTAATATTACTTCTGTTCCTGCTTCACCTCTAATCTTCGCAACAGCATCGTATACCGTATCTTCACTCGTAAGAGTGTAAGAATCGATTTTTAATATGAAATCCCCAGGTTTAACACCTGCAGCTTTTGCAGGAGATCCCTCAAGAGGAGCAACGACTATTACTTGCCCATCAAGATATCCAAGCTCGGCTCCGATTCCTTCGAAATATTTTCCCTCACTCGCAGAATTGTATTCACCTGTTTCTTCAGGGTCAAGATATGTTGTACCGACATCGGAGATGGATTCTACCATTCCCTTAATAGCACCGTATACTAACGAGTTGTTATCTAATTTTTCAGAATCAACATAGTATCTCTGAGTTGTATTCCATACTTCCCAAAAAAGATCCATGTCTACATTTTTACTTGAAGAAGGAAATTTCAGAAGCTGATTTGCATCCGAAGTTGTATAGTTTCTTCCAATTAACAAACCAGTAATAAATACAATAAGGATAAGTAGGGATAGGCCTAAAATTTTACTGTTTCTTTTTTGCTCATCTTCCATATTATTTTCAAGAAAAATTTATTTTTACTCAAGTTTTTATTATACCTCAAAGAGATATAAATTCTACAGAACCTATATTAATCATACCTCTAGAGCCATTTTCCCACTCTACAGTAACATGTGTTGAGTCTTCCTCGACATCAACAACTTTCCCTATCATTGAGTAGTTGGATAAGGCCAATGATCTGACAATTGAACCCTCAAGTTTTTTAATAAAATTTCCCTTTGAGGGTGACGTATTAAAGTCTGAAAGGAAAAAGATCTGGCTTTCATCAATATCTACGACACAAAGTGTTGAGTTTTTCTTTGCTATAGATTTTAAGATTTCGCTCCCACAGGTGATTTCTCCGAATCCGCCTAGGATACCAAGAGGAAGCGTTTGTTTCCTAAAATCAGCATAATCCATCGAGTATGTTAATACAAAAGCTGCTCCCTTTTCAAAAAGGTCTTGGAGTAATGAAGTGTGAAGATATTTCCCAGCAAAAACAATTTTGTTAGTATAGTCTTCTTCCTCGGCTTTTAATTTTAGATTCTCACCATCTCCTATCGTTACAAACTCACCAAAAATTTTCCCTTCTTCATCATTCCTGTACATTTTAGAGAGTACTTTGATATCCATCGCTGAGACTTTTGCTTTAATTACAATCCCATCTATCAGATTTACATCTACCACCTTTCCCGTAAAAGAGCTCTTAAATATAGAATCCTCCTCCTCTCCTAAAATATCAATATATCCGCTTTCAATCCTACTTAAATCAACAACTCCCTCTATTGGAGAAACTACTTTTTTGATAGTTAATCCACCAGACACCTCTTTCTCAAGTAAGACATCTCCCTCTTTGACCAGTTCTCCGTCAATACAGGTAATAAATTTTTTCACCTCAGATGTAGAAACAGCCACCAAATTAGGTACAAAGAAAGTAAATCCTTTTCTGTTTTGACTTTTTTCAAGAATATTGTCCCCTACTCTCACTTGTTGACCTTCCTTTACTAGCACTTTATCTGAAGAAGTATAAGGAATCTTGAATTCATAATCTTCATACCTACTAACTATTTCATGTTTAATTATCATTTATCCAAGCCTTTAATTTATTTTTGTTTGAATATGCATCAGGTCCATAAATAATTGGTCTGTTTCTGAAATCAAAAAGGATGTTTTCAATCTCACTTATACCTGGTACTGAAATATATTCTAAGGATTGTTCACCCAAAATGAATGTCTTTATTCCCTCTCTAAAATTTGCTGATATTAATAATTTTTCCTTGTGCTTTGGTAATTTGAGAAATGTATATTGTGCTGACAAAATGTAGAAGTCTGTCGGGTCGATATCTAAAGATTGTATTTTACCACTTAGCAATACTTTATTATTGGCTTTGTTTTTGATGTTTGGGATTACAACCTTGGTGTATTTGGGTAATATTGAGCCTCTGGTCAAAATAATATCTGTACTCTCTGTTGCGTTTATTAGTGATTTGCCAAAGGCAATTACTTTAAGGTCTGTATCAAAGTAGCAATCAAAAGAACCCGTTAATTCCAAACCATCTATTACAGTTAGTAATGTTTTTGATTTACCTAAGATTCTAGGAATATTTCCAGTAACGATAAGAGCATTTTTTGTATATTCTTTCCCAAAAGTTTCTATTTTATCTTTATTATCTCTGTATATTGAAAAATTTTGTATCGTGGAATATGACCTTATTATGTCAATCAGTGACTCATCCTTTACAACAAGAGGTTTATCTATGACAAAATTCGCCCAAGTATTTGTGAGATTTCTTGAAGACATATCGGATGCTAGGAAAGCTTTGAACCTGTTGTCTTTTACAGAATCTATTAAAGAAATCTCATCACTCCACGAAAGCTTAGACTTAGAAAAAGAAATCTTGCCTGTTGGTTTGCCTTTCTCATACTCTGTCTTGACTCGAAAAATTGAGAAATCAAACAAGTCCATATCAACTAAAACAAGGTCATCGATATCTAATCTCTTCGCAAGTCCTTCCATCAAAGACGCCATGTATTTGTCATCTATTACTCTAAGGGAAACATCATTAGAAAAATTTCTAACAGATTCAAATATCTCCTGAAAGTAATCTTGATTATCATCAATTTGGACTCTCACTCCAGAGATACCATCTCCCTCTTGAACAAATTTCCTGAAAGTAAAAATGGAAGAGCTATCTTTGTCAACAATATTCCAATTGAATACAGCTTCAAGATTGTTGAAAAAATCTAACCAAAAGTCTTTGGAAAAAATATTGTCATCTAAAAGAAATTTTAAAGAATTCAAATCAGTATAGTCAGAGAGAATGTATTCCCTATTTGCATTGTAATCCATATACGCAAGATAGGCCCAAATTGCGTTATCTTTAATCAAAATATTGATGTATGCATTTTTTTCTAGTATGGACAGTTTTGGCATTACTACATATTACTCAAAAAAACAGATATTTTCAATAAAAAAGAGACCTTTCGGTCTCTTTTCTGAAATCGTATTTAAGCCTTGCTTATTCATTTGAAGAATATGGAAGTAATGCCATATATCTTGCTCTTTTGATAGCCAGCTTTAACTGCTTCTGGTGTTTGTGACATGCACCCGATTTCTCGGTAGAGATAATCTTACCTCTTACAGATGTAAACTTCTTTAATTGGTAGACATCTTTGTATGTGACTTCTTTTACGCCAGATTCACAGAGAGGACACTTAAGATTTTGAATGATCCTTCTCTTTCTTCTTGGTTTCTTCTTTTGCATTGAATAACCATCATCATCTGAGACTGGTCTTTCATCGTATGAATCAGTAACTGGTGCCTTCACTGGTATTTCTGTAATTTTTACTTCCTCTGCCATTCCTTAAATAGTATTAAATTAAAAAGGAAGATCTTCCTCTAAAGGATCTTGATCTTCTTCTACTGGGGTTTCTTCTTTCTTTTCTTTAGGTGCTTTCTTCTCAGGAGCTTTCTCCTCTACATCTTCTTTTTTCTCCACGCCATCTAAACCAGCTCCCTGTTTACCTTTGCTGTCTAAAAGAATCATATCTTCTACTCTAATCTCTGTTTTGTATCTTGTTCCTCCATCTTCTGATTCCCAGCTTCTTGTGTTTAGTGAACCTTCAATATATACCTTCATGCCTTTAGCAAGTAATTGTTGACAAATTTCTGCCATTTTATTCCAAGCTACTAGATTGTGGAACTCTGCTAACTCCTTTGCATCTCCATTTTCATCCTTCCATGACTTGTTTGTAGCCATTCCGAATGTTACTACTGGTGTCCCAGAATTTGTATATCTCATCTCTGGGTCTCTTGTTAGGTTTCCGATTAGGATAACCTTATTTAGTGATCTTGATGCCATTTGTATTTATATAATAATTTAACTTACCTACTACTTTAACCTTAGATTATGAATTCTAGATTAAATTTCTAATTCTTTCTTTTTAATACCCTTCCCTATTTTGGTGGTATCATCAATACTTACAATCATGAATCTCAATACCTCTTGTTTAAGTTGCATTTGTCTTTTAATTTCAGCAATGTTTTCTGGGTAAACTGTAAAATCATATACCATGTAGTACGCTTCATTGTGATTGTTAATTGGATAGGCCAAATACCTTTTTCCCCATGCATCTACATCTAAGACTTCTCCACCCAATCCTTTAATATTGTCAACAAATTCTTTGTGCATCTGTTTTCTTAAGTCATCAGGTAGCAGAGGCTTGAGTGCAATCATCATTTCGTAATTATTCAATTTCTTAACTGACATTTCTGTAATTTTTAAATTAACAACTAAAGGATTCTATCAGAAAAAATAGACTAAGACAATATACAATTAGAATTTAAAACCAACTTCTTGTTTGTATGTAGTTGTATCTGTTCCAAAGAATAACTCAGAGAGTTTTGCATATTTAGGATGATACATTACATTTAGTACAGGATAATTTATGTTCTGAAGTCCAAGATTTCTCTCAACAAAAACCGATGTGTCTGTATTGTTCGATCCCAAACCAAGCAAGGAGCCAATTATTTCAACCCTATCTTGTTGTATTGACGGATTTGGATCTTCCTTCGTTATGATAATTGCATTTCTTGCAATCATCATTGCTTCTATCCTATCAGCTAATAAAGAAGCCGCAGTACTTTTTCTGTGTGTCCCTACAATGTTAATGTTCCCCCCTGAGAAGAAAATCAATCCATCTGTAGCCGGATTCGAAGCTACTATATCAGGGTATATATTGATATTCCCATCCGAAACTACCATTATCTTCCCACTGTATGTTGTTGTTACGCCATTTGCCCCCACCGTAGATGCTGAAAGTATACATTTTTGCTCTGAAGTACATTCTCCAATACTTGTGATCGTTGTAAAACCACCACCACCAATCATTTTTTGGTGTCTTTCCAACAGGTAAGAATATATTGTATCACTATTCGTATCGTTACTGTCTTTTACTGAACGTACTCTAACTGGATTCATCAAGTCAGAAATATTTCTTACATCCGGATTACTTGATACTGTTGTTGTAACAAGTTCTGTTCCAAGGTTGTAGGAATCAATTTCCTTCGGGATAAAACTAACTAATCCGTCGGAGTAAAATATTCCACCCTTCGTTGCTATCCATTTATTTAAATTATACTCACGAGTGGTATCACTGTTAGTAATGTAATAATTACATGCTTGGTCATAAATTGTCGTGAAGAAGGAAATTGTTCCAGATGTATTAAATCCAATATCAATATTACTCGTCTGTAAAGAATCTGGACTATACCATCCACTTGTTACTGGAGTAATTAAACCAATTTCATCAGTTACAGGCTTCTCAATGGGATAAAGGAGAGAACCAACAGGAATTAATCTTTTCACTTGAAGTTCGGTTCTGGTATTTAAAGGATCGGGGTCCGGGTCTATATATATATTTACTACAGTATCTTTAATGTCTGAACCGGTACCATCATTAACCCAACTCAAATCAATCTCTCTTTGATTGGTTACAGGTACATCATAGTCATATCCAGTAATAATTGGATTTGCAAAATCAAAATTCCATTGCCAATTACTATTATGATAGAGGGTTCTTAACTCTACACTGTTGGAATTGTAAAAGGTCAATTTGTCAGTTGCTGTAGTGTGGAATTTGTAATTTCCTGCGAGTGGAGATGATTCTGGGAATGTTAATTCTAGTTCAAATGTATATGTTTTATCTAATGCATTTTCGGTTCGTGACAAGACCTTGATTTCTTGTATCAGAACATTTCCTGCGGAATTTCTTACGCTGGTAGAACCTGAATCGCTACCCCAGTTAACAAGGGTACCACCTGAGTTGTTACTTTTGTAAATAGTAGCTACTGTACGTATATCGTTTAATCCAACAAATATACCTATCAAATTTGGGTCTGTGGATGTCGCTCCTCCCCCAACTGTATACATCTTGTCAATATAACTTGAGGGTATTGAGCTACCGTTTTTCACCAACCAAAGGAAGACTCCATTTATATCTGAACTTCCATCACTATCTTTGGCAACTATCCTAACCTTGAGAGGGTTGTTTGTAACTTTACCAGTGAATGAAGGTGAGGCTGTACAACCTCGCCCAGTACTGTCATCACCTGTGTAACCTGAAATCGTTAGGGAAGAAGATATTGTATGATCAATAGTTGTTAGATTATCTACTTTGTAGTATGTAGTAAGTTGGGAGCCTGTCCTTAGATTATTATTGCATTTGTTTAAAGTTGAATAAGATGTAGTTATACTCCCAGTGGAACCCTGGGTAAGACTTGCTGCTGTTGGTTGGTTAGTAAGTGTGTTAACTGTTTGAGTTGTTAGTACACCACCAATTGTGAAATTATATCGTAATCCTCTTGAGCCATCGGGATTGGTTATTGTATTTGTCAAAGATTCTGTTGTTTCAGTACTACTTAATGGATATGGAACACGAGTGGGAGTTAAACTGGAAGTCGAAAGATTTCCACTTAATCTATTTCCGATCTTTAGCTTATTCCATGTAGGCGTTGGTATTGTAGAAAGATTGGTTTCAGGAAGGTAACAGGCATAAGGTCCATCAGTACCACAATCATCATCACAAGAATCTTTCTTGGTACAACTGATACTATTTCCAATACATGCATCCAATGGACTCTCAATTGTATTCCCCTCTGCATCTACTGGTTTAGTTGTAGTATAGTCATCGTTACCACTATTTACATATGGACATGTTGGAAGTTCACTTTCACAAGCACAGGTGCCATCGGGAGTACAGCCGCCAGGTTCGCCACTTGAGCCGGCACAGTAATAATTAAATGAGTTAGGTTGGTAATTATGAACATACAAAGTACAAGTACCGTTACCGTTTCCACAACAACTCGCTACAACATCTATAACAGGCCATGGCACCCCATATCCCCAGAAGCAGGTATGAGTTAACCCCCAACAAGCCAATTCTTGAGCCAATATCCGACTTTTAGATATCGATAAAATTGTAATTGCAATAAATAAAATTTTCAAGTATTTTTTCATATTCATAACTACTTATTCCTCATATATATATGTTAAAACAAGGCCATTAAATTCGGTAAAATCTTGTTGATTCCTCTCAATTAATGTTAAGAAATCCTCTGTAGTATTTATAAAATTTATAAAATCACTATCTGAATATTCTAATAGTCTAGTACAAGTTCTCGGGTAATCTAAACCTTTAGCTTGACATAATTTTACAAGATTTGAATAGTTCCTTTTTGTTGTATATGAGAAGCATGCAGAGTATTTACTCCACTCCGGTATCTCTGAAATATTAGTACTACTGATTAATTTCCCATAATTCCCATCCCTTTCCCTAATCAAAAAACCTCTTGTCTTAACGGTAATATTGTAAGGATCTCTTCCGCCATTTAAACTCCCCTCTAAATTCAAATATACATATTCTGAGTCTGAGGTAACATCTTTGAGATCCGTACCTATTAATGTTATTTCTCCAAATGATTCGTTGTGTATTGCATTCATACCAAAATACAAACCTTCAGAGGGATAATCCCCCATATAGATAATTCTTTCAGAATAATTAAATTCCCTAGCTGAAAAAACAGAATTGGAATATAAATCTTCATTTGAGAGAGTATCCATTTTGAAATTACTGAATGTATATTCAAATTCTTTATGCAATGTACCCGTTACAACTAGGTATATGGGTAAAACTTTGTTGGATTCGATTGTTTTATATGGGTTGATTAATTGAAAATGCTTAGGGTTCCCACAAAAACTAAAATCTACCAATTCACTATCTACTTTTGAAATAACGAGTATGTCATAACAAATATCTTCCTTATTCTCTTTGGATACAGACATGGATTTGACAAGTGCCTCGCATTGAAGTTTTAATTCACCCCCCTCTTTCTCCCAATCACAATAATCAAACAATTCTTCATACCTATCCACTGTAAACCACCTACCATACTTAATACCATTACTA
>CAZGKK010000012.1:0-15099 GCA_964526165.1 uncultured Candidatus Saccharibacteria bacterium
GCTGTTTTTGGAAATGTAGGTTCTCTCTTTATCACAAGGTGTAGTCCAGAAGATGCACAGTTCCTTGAGACCCCTTTTGAAGGGTATGTAACAGCCACAGATATGGTTAATCAGTCTACGGGGCATTGGTATACGAAATTGCTGAATAATGGTTCATATCCATCCCCATTCTCCTTGGATAGTGCATATGGTACTAGGTATCCAGAATCAGGATTCGATTTGCCTGTTAACAAAGAGGTTACAGGAATAATTAAAGAAATGTCTAGGAGAAAATATGGTAGAGATGTTAATGTAGTTGCAAATGATATTAGGAGTAGGGCACAGTTAGATAGAAAAGAGAAACCGGCAGAGACTCCCGCTCCAGGATTTCCCCCTATCTTTTAGGTCTTCTAAAAAGGGCAAAGTTTTGATAGAATGGCTGTACTATGGGAATATAGCTCAGGTGGTTAGAGCGCGGTTCTTATAAAGCCGTGGTCGGTGGTTCGAGTCCACCTATTCCCACCACTATTTGAAATCTCAAACATGAAATACAAAATATTACAGATGCTAGAAAACGATATACCAGAAGTAATTGACTTCCACAATAATTACTTAGGGATAAGGGATTTTATCAACGAAAAAGAGATTTTAAGTAGATTGAAATCAAAAAGGGGAATTTTCTTTGTTGCAAAAGATGAAAATGAAAAAATTGTCGGAATTAAACTTGCCTTTATAGAGAACGATGTATGCCTTGGGAGGGGAGTCGCAGTAGATAAAAATTTCAGGAGATTAGGAATAGGAAAGGAGTTAGTAAGTATTTTTGAATTAGAGTTGAAAAAATTTCCAGGAGTAAAAAAGTATGTATTTGCGTCATCAACACAAGAGGGTGTTCCATTTCACATCAAATTGGGGTACAAACCCTTGATATTAATACAATCTGAAAATAAGGACCTGCTTGAGAATATTGATTTTAATAAGTTTACAGTTAGGGAAAAGTTTTTTAATAAAGAATACAATGTATATCAAATATATTTGGAATCGGAAGAGAACCTGAATTTAGACTTTCTTACAAAATTAAAAACTCAATTGCCTGAGCTGGAAATCACATATTTATTTGAAAAAATTCTTTAAAGTTCCTTAAGTGCTTTTTCTTCCTTACCGACACTCTTAAGAATATTTAAATACTTCTCTGTTGTAGAGAGTCTTTTGTGGCCAACCAATTTCGAAACAGTCGGTAGACCAACACCGTTTGCTAAGTGATGTGCAATGAATGTATTTCTTAAATCATTAACCTTTGCATTCTTTATTCCTGCTTTTTCAAAAGACTTGTCAATTGCAGTCCTGATATTTCTAACAAGTAAGGGTCTCCCATTCTTTGTAACAAATATCGTGTCATCCTCAGTCTCAGGTCTTACTAGCAAGTAATCATCTAAAGCTTTTTTGGCTGATTTGTTCAATGGAACTTTTCTAGAAGTATGACTTCCAGCTGCTTTGATATACAAGAAATCTATCTTTTCATCTTTAGATTTTCTAATATCCTCAAGAGATAGACCAGCTAACTCACCAATCCTTATTCCTGTTTGAAGTAATATCTCAACGATAGAGTAGAGTCTAATATCAACTCGACTAACATCTCTTAAAGCTCTGTATTCCATCTCTGAAAGTACTCTTGGTGGTTTTAATTCAAACCTAGGATGGGCTAATTTTTCAGAAATATTGTCTGAAATGAAGTTATGATCTAAAAGATATCTAAAAAAAGTTCTAGTACTATTTATTTTTCTAGAGACACTCTTTGGGGTGTAATTATTGTCCTGTAGGTTTTGTCTATATCCTTCAAGGTCCTCAATGGAAACTTTATCTAGAGAATTTATACCAATTTTGGAAAAATGATTCAAAAGCTGCTCGATATCTTTTGCATATGCGATAATGGTGGATTCTGAACGATTTTTTGCAGCTAGGTCTTGGGTAAATAGTTCCGCTTTTTCCTTAAAGTTGACATTGTTTATTCCGCTCACAGTTGATTTTTATTCAAATTAAGAGGCATTTGTTAAATATAGAGTAATTATATCACCCTAAGAATGGGAGGGCAATAGTAAATGTATATGGGTTGCAATTACGATAATTGGACTGGCTTCTTTTGTTATTTTGAGATATATTTGTTTTATGGACAGAGTAATTTACAAGCCAAAAAGGGACTTTGTTTCTACGAAAGAGAAAGCCAAGGGTAGTGCCTTTGGATCAATTTTGGGAAATTCCTTTGTCAAATTCGGTTTGCTGGCTGTCTCTGCTTTTCTTTCATATAGTATTTACAATGCAGTCGTAATTACTTCTGAAAAGATTGAAATTTCAAAACAAGCTAAAAAAGAAGTAAACAAATTAAGGCTAGAAAATTTGCAATTGGCAATATCTCTCGAATCGATGCATTCTGATGAATACATCGAGGTTCAAGCTAGGGACAAATTGAATTTCTCAGGTAGTAATGAATATATATTTGTTATACCCGACAGTACGCTTAAATCTGCACAAGAGAGAATAACTGCATACTTTACTCAAGCTGATGATAACTCCGACACGCCATCTTCCCAACTTTGGTTAGAATTCTTGAAAAATGGTATTTGAATAGATTGCTAAAAAGCGATATAATGCCCATATTGATGTAATCGCGGGGTAGAGCAGTGGAAGCTCGTTAGGCTCATAACCTAAAGGTCGTCGGTTCGAGTCCGACCCCCGCAACCATTTTCACGAAGTATAAAAATATTAGAGAAGATATTCTTTAAAGATATCTTGAGGACTCAAACTAATAATATTTTCCTTGTAAAAATCCTGGTATCCAGTTACCATATACATGTGTAGGAGATATATAAATTAAGGATAAATACAATGAAAATATCCGTTATTTACGATTCTAAGTTTGGGAATACTCAGAAAATTGCAGAGACAATCAAAGAAATTTTAGAAAAAAAGAATGAGGTAAATGTAATTCGAGTTACAGAGGCAAAGATAAAAGATATCAATAGTGCCGATTTAGTTGTCATTGGCTCACCAACTCATGGAGGAAATGTTTCCGAAGCAACTAAAGTGCTTTTAAATATGATTCCAAAAGATTCTTTAAAAGGTAAAAAGATCTCAGCCTTTGATACTAGCTTTGCTTTGTATGGGCACAATATTTTTAAAAAGGGAGTGATTAAATTTTTTGGGTATGCAGCCCCTAAGATGGCTAATGTATTTAAAAAGAAGGGGGCAGAAATAATTTCAGTCCAAACTTTTTTTGTTATGGGAATGAAGGGACCGTTGAAAGATGACGAGCTAGACAGAGTAAGAAATTGGGCTAAGAGTTTAATATAGAACTATGATTACTGTAACAGGTTATGTAAATCCAGATATTGATTGTGTGGCATGTGCCGTAGGATATGCTGAACTACAAAATCGTTTAGGTAAAGAGGCAAGGGCAATATTCTCTGGGGATATTAATGCGGAAACGGAATATGTAAAGCAATATCTAGGTGGCATCAATTTCTCTTTAACTACTGGGGGGTTAGAGAAAGAAGATATCATCTTAGTAGATACTTCGGATAAAGGGGCAATAGATAAAAGTATTGATGTAAATCGTGTAATTGAAGTAATAGACCATAGAAAGTTAGCATATATTCAAGATTTCCCAAATGCCAAATTACAAATTGATTTGGTTGGTTCTTGTGCCACCTTGATTGCAGAAAGATTCCAGGACGCGGGAGTGGCTCCAAGTCGTGAATCAGCTGTTCTTCTTTACTCCGCCATTATCTCCAATACTGTAAATTTTAAAAGTCACGTAACAACTCAACGAGATAGGGTAATGGTGGAATGGATTAAGGATTTTGCCGATATCCCAGAGGTGTATGTATCGGAAATGTTTGAATACAAATCAAATATTAATAAAGAAAATATTGAGGAAATTCTCACTGAGGAATTTAAGTTCTATGAGATTAAGGGAAACAGAGTAGGAATTGTTCAGCTAGAGATTACAGATTCAATCAACAGAGTTGCGAAATTTAAGAGTGAAATTAAGGAAATATTACAAAGAATTAAAAATACAAAATCTGTTGATTTTATACTTCTTTCATGTGTTGATGTAAAAGAGGGTTTTAACTACCTTCTAACCATAGACCCTATTTCTTTCTCTCTCTTTTCAAAAGTTTTTGGTGTGAGTGACTTGGAGAAAGGGGTTAAACTGAATGATATTATAATGAGAAAAGAGATCTATCCCAAGATTTTGAAATTTTTAGAAGAAGAAGAGAGTTGAAAATCTCTGTTTCTGGTGTTAGAATAACATTTGTTTATTTTTCAACTATAAATCTATGCCAATCACTGCACAACCTGTAAAAGGAATGTATCTTCTTGAAGAGGGAAGAGTATTTGTATTACAAGACAGAAAATTGAAAACACAGGGTAGGCAAGGTGGTTTAATAATCCTCAAAATGAAAGCTTTGGATAGTGGTCAGATTGTTACAAAAACAATCAAGGCTGGTGCTAAGGTTGAATATATTGAACCTGAAACAAAAGAAGTTCAATTCCTTTATTCTGATAACGAGGGTTCCTTTTTTATGGATTCTGAGACATACGAAACAGTTATGATTCCCAAAGATGTGATTGGTAGCTACGTTCAATTCCTAAAGGAAGGAGAAGCAGTCTTGGTAATGGTTCATGAAGGGAAAATTCTTGCAGTGAAAGAGCATCCTTCAGTAAATCTAGCTGTTGTCGAGGCTAGTGATGCTGTGAAAGGTAATACTTCTAGTTCAGCTACCAAGGAAGTAGTCTTAGAAACTGGTTACAAAGTACATGCCCCCTTGTTTATCAAGGTAGGGGATGTTTTGAAGATTAATACTGAAACAGGTGGGTATTCTGGAAAGGCAAATTAAATGGTAAGCTAAACATTTCTTTGGTATAATCATCATGCTTGGTGGGATAGCTCAGTCGGTTAGAGCATGGGATTCATAAACCCAAGGTCGGTGGTTCGATTCCACTTCCCACCACATTTAATTCGTTTTTTACGTTTACCTAATTTTGTATTTTCATAACATGGAAGAAAAAAGAAAAAAACAAGGAAAAGAAAAAAAAGATAATGTATATGTTGTTGATATAAGGAAAATGCCAAATGGCAAAATGATTAAGATCCCAAGTCTTGGAATAATACTAATCATTACAGTTCTTCTTTCAACTTTAGTCTTCTTTTATAGGGCATTCTCATACAAAGGAGAAGAGGTGTCTGTAAGTAATATTGTTTACGACATATCAGAAAAAAACTATGAGAAGATAATACTTAAAGATGATATGGTAGTACTTGAACAAAAGGATGAATTGGAAGGTAAACCAGTAATCACAAAGAAATTCGCAATGATTCCATTGAAAATGGATTTCTACCAGGTTCTCTCTGATTCAGATATAAATATTAAAGAATTAGAGGATGATTTCTACGAGCCAAAAATTGGTGTTACTTTCGGTGACATAATTACACTTCTCTTTCTTGGTTCTGTTGCGGTGTTTGGTTACATGATGATAAAGAACATGCAGGCATCAGGAGGCAAGATAATGGACTTTGGAGAAAGCAAAGCAAGACTTCTTTTTGGCAAAAAAACAGGAACATCTTTTGATGATGTTGCTGGTGTTGATGACTCTAAACAGGAATTAACCGAGATAGTGGATTTTCTCCAAAACCCCAAGAAATATAGAGATTTAGGAGCTAGAATACCTAGGGGAGTACTTTTAGCTGGAGCTCCTGGTACAGGAAAAACACTTCTAGCAAAAGCAGTTGCAGGAGAAGCGGGTGTACCATTTTTTCATACATCAGGTTCAGAATTTGAGGAGATGCTCGTTGGGGCAGGGGCATCTAGAGTAAGAGATTTGTTTAAAAAGGCTAGAAAAGCTGCTCCTTGCATCATCTTTATTGATGAGATTGATGCTGTTGCAAAGAAAAGAGGTACGGTATTGCATTCTGGGGCAGGTGAGCAAACATTGAATCAAATACTTGTTGAGATGGATGGATTGGAAGACAGAGAGAATGTAATTGTCCTAGCTGCTACAAACAGACCAGATGTTCTTGACCCAGCAATTTTACGACCAGGGAGATTTGACAGAATGGTTGTTGTAAATATGCCAGATGCCCAAGGTAGAAAAGAGATTCTTGAAGTACATGCAAAAAACAAAAAATTTGCTAAGAATGTTGATTTGGGCACATTGGCAAAGAAAACGATTGGATATTCAGGTGCTGATTTAGAAAATATCCTTAACGAAGCAGCTATAATGGCAGCTCAGGATGGAGACAAAGAAATCGGCGAAGATGATTTAGCCGAGGCCTTCTTGAAGGTAAAACTTGGTAGAAAGAAAAATCCTGAAAAGGAAGCCGAAGATTTGAAGAAAACTGCATATCATGAAGCAGGCCATGCGATTGTATCTAGATTTACGCCTGGTTCTGACCCTGTTGAACAGGTTTCAATAATACCAAGAGGTTTGACTGGTGGTGTTACAGTGTATTTGCCCGAAAAGGAAAGAAAAACTCTTTACAGAAATCAGATGTTGGCTTGGTTGAGAAGCGGTGTTGCAGGGAGAGCATCAGAGGAACTCTTTTTGGACGATATCTCTTCTGGGGCATCTGCAGATATTGAACAAGCAACGGAAGTTGCTAAAGAGATGGTGATGAAATACGGGATGAGTGAAAAACTAGGAATGGTTAAATACGGTGATTTAGACGAAACTTCACACCTAGGATATTCTTACGGTGGTGGTAGGGATTTCAGTGAGGATACAGCAAAAATGATTGATTCAGAAGTTAAAAGATTAGTTGATGAAGCCTACATAGATGCTAAAAAAGTTCTCTCTGAGCATAAGAAGGATGTCGAGAAATTAGTTAAAGTACTTTTGGAAAAAGAGGTTGTAATAAGAGAGGAATTTGATGCCCTCTTTGAGTAGTTAGTGTAAAATATACTTATGAACTTAGTAAAAACATCGAAGCAAAGATTTCTTGCAATAGATGCTAATGCAATTGTGCATAGGGCTTTTCATGCATATCCCTCCAGCTTGCAAACAGAAGATGGAATTCAAGTAAATGCGGTCTACGGTTTTACAACAATGCTTCTGGAGGCTTTAGATATGTTTGAGCCAGAATATGTTCTCTGTTCCTTTGATACTTCTAAACCAACATTTAGACATGTAGAATTTCAAGAGTACAAGGCAACAAGAAAACCAACGGATCAATCGTTGATAGCTCAATTCCCAATAGTAGAAGAGGTATTACGGGCATTCAATATCCCAATTCTCAAAAAAGAGGGTTTTGAAGCCGATGACATACTTGGAACAATTTCTAAGTATGTGAAAGATGGAAAATGGAGTAATGAGAATATTGAACTTTACATTCTAAGCGGTGATAGAGATTTACTTCAATTAATATCGGAGAATGTAAAAGTATGCTTACCTGAGGGTAACTTTAAAAACTTAACTGCATATGACAAAATTGGAACCAAGAAAAAATTTAGTCTGTATCCCGAACAGATTGTTGATTACAAGGCCATGGCCGGGGACGCATCGGACAACATCCCTGGAGTAAAAGGTGTTGGAAGTAAAACAGCAATTGATTTGCTTGATAGATATGGAAGTTTTAACAATATATATGAACATCTTTCAGAAGTTAAACCAAGATATGCACTTCTTTTAAGAGAGGGTATAGAGCAGGCCGAATTAAGTAGAAAACTAGCTACCATTGACCAAAATGTTGATATCAATATTAAGCTTGAAGATTGCCTCATGAGAGATTTTAACAAACCAGAAGTCCTAGAGGTTTTCCATAAATATACATTTAGGTCTCTGATAAAAAGATTAGACAAATTAAAAGAAGATGAAAGGAATACCATAACTACACAGTTAGATATTTTTTCATCTAATCCTTCTGAAGTGATATGGACTCAGAAGGAACAAGTTTCGACAGTATGCAAAGATGCTAAAAAACTTCTAATTGCATATATCGAAGAAGAAGAATCTGCCGTTGGAAAAGAATTCTTCTTTCTTCGAAAATATATTGATTCTTCAAAATATGAAGACCTACTCTCGGAAAATATAGAGGAAGCTATGGAGTGTGACTGTGAAAAAGTCTTCTACAACCTTGAAGGAGTAACTGAAAATATTGGAATTCCCAAGGGGAACCTCTTTGATATTGGGATTTTCGCACATTTAATTAATTCTGGGAGAAGAGGATATCTCCTTAAGGATCTTGCTTTTGATTACTCTTCACATATTTTTGGTGAGAAAATTCATCCTTCTCAAATGACAAAGGTTCTTGATTCAGTACAGGAAATCCAACAGACAGAGATAAAAAAAGCTAACAGTATTGAATTGTATGAATATACAAGAAAAAGTTTGCATGAGATACTTAGTATCCAAGAGCATTTCTTTGAGAGTAGTTTGGAAAAAATTGAAATCCCAATATGTAAAATTCTCTCAAAGATGGAAAAGAGAGGTATATTAGTTGATGTGGAATGGCTAGAAAGCCTCAATGTAGAGCTCTCACACGCCCTTGATATGGTCCGGAAGGATATATTTGAATCTGTTGGGCATGAATTCAATATCAATTCTCCTAAACAGCTTTCGGATATTCTTTTTAATGAACTCGATTTGAGGAATACAAAAAAGGGTTCAACAAGAGAATCAGTGTTGGATTCTTTGAAAGGGACTCATCCTGTAATTGAAAAAATTCTTGAATACAGAGAATTAAGCAAGATTCATACGACATACGTTCTTCCTTTGTTGGAAATGGGGAAGGAGAGTGTAGATAGTACAATTCACACGGATTTCAAGCAGACGGGGACCTCTTCGGGAAGGCTCTCTTCAGCAAATCCAAATATGCAAAACATTCCAGTTCAGGGAGAATGGGCGGAGAAGATTCGGAAGTCCTTTGTAGCAAGGAGAGGTTTCAAATTCTTAGGTATGGATTACTCTCAAATTGAGTTGAGAGTTTTGGCAGATATGTCTGGAGATGATTTGTTGATAGAGGATTTTCAGAATAATGTTGATATCCATACTGCTACTGCAAGCAGAATACTTAAAAAAGAAGTAGAGGAGATTACGAAAAAGGAGAGAAGTTTAGGTAAGACTGTAAACTTTGGAATCCTGTTTGGTCAAACAGCCTTTGGGCTATCAAATATGCTTGGGATAGACAATGATACTGCGGCAGGATATATACAGAGCTACTTTCAACACTACGTTGGGGTTGAGGAGTGTATGAGGTCTTTAGAAAAGGAAGCGTACAAGCTAGGATATGTTCAAACAATGTTTGGAACTACAAGATGGATTAAGGGGATAAGGTCTAGAAATGTACGTTTGATGCGAGCAGCTCAAAGAGAGGCTATCAATATGCCTATTCAGGGAGGGGAGGCTGATATTATGAAATTAGCAATGATTAAACTCGATGAGACGATAGAGAAAGATTTTAAGGATGAGGCTTTTGTTCTTCTGCAGATACATGATGAGCTCATATTTGAGATTAAGGAAGAGAGGTTGAAGGAATTTGAAGAAAAAGCTAAAGAAATAATGAGGAATGCAGCATCATTAGTAGTACAATTGGATGTTAGTTCTGCCAGTGGAGACAATATGGCAGAGTTGAAAGGGTAATCGAACTCATGTCTTTTTCTGAAAACTTCCTCATAATGATATATAATTAAATATGGAAGAAAACAATCAAAAAGAAACATCCATATGGTCTACACTTACAAGTGTATTAAGTATTCTAATTGGAATTTTTGTATTGCTTTCGATATTTAAAAACAAAAAGGAAGAAGATCCCAAGTCGTTGCAGGGAGAAGTAAAACCTCTCAAGAAGAAAGGAATTCTTCAAGATAGTGTAAAGAATATTAAAGATATAAATAAAAGACAGGGTAGTATACTTGCTGAAATTGAAAAGAAGAAAGAAATAACACCTTCCGAATTGTACAAATTGCAACCCTCTGTATCCACACGAACCCTCAGAAGAGATATGGATGTATTAGTATCAAAAGGTGTTGTAAGGCAAGAGGGGAGTACAAAATCAACTAAATATACATATATTGGATAACAATGAGTAAAGTAACCTTCAGGGATGTTAGTGAAGTTTTTGAGACTGTAGAAAGTATCAATTCGAGAAACGAGATAACAGGAATACTTTCTTCTTTCTACAAAAAATTGAATAAAGAAGAGGGTCAAATTCTTTCATATATGGTATTGGGGAGAGTAGCCCCTTTCTTTGTGAATAGTGAGTTTAATTACTCTGAAAAGAGCCTTCTTTCTTTGCTTAATAACTATACTAAAGCAAAAGGTATAGATATTGATATATTTGAAGAAAGAAACAAGCTGGGAGATATTGGTAACACCGTAAAACTTTTTTCAGAGAAATGTAATTTTCAATCTAAGGAGAAGGGAATTACTGAAATATATGATACCCTTTGGGGTATAGTTACTACTCAAGGAACAGGCTCTGTAGAAAGAAAAAACACCATTGTTTTGGAAACCCTTCAATCACTTTCAGCTCTTGAAGCTAAATATTTTGTAAGAATAATATGTGGACAGTTAAGATTTGGAATTAGTTTCAAAACACTTCTTGATATTTTCTCTTTCGTCATTTCAGGAGACAAAAGTGTAAGGGAAGAGCTGGATAGGGCATATGGAGTGTGTGCTGATATCGGGTATATATATGCAAATATAGCTCAGAAGGGGAGTTTTGAGGCCATAGAGAGCCTTGAGACTGTAAAAATTCAACCAGGAATACCAGTAATGCCTAGGTTAGTGGAAAGGGTAGGGAATTTTGAACAAACATTTGAAAGAACGGGTTCTCCTGCGATTGTTCAACCCAAATTTGATGGACTGAGATGTCAGATTCACAAGTATGAAAGCAAGGATTTTGAGCATAGGGAATATATTTGGAGAAAATACTTGTCAAAGAAAGATGCAAGCTTGTTTGATATAAGTGTTAATGATGTTGAGGTTAAGCTTTTTACAAGGAATTTAGAAGATGTTACCGAGATGTTTCCAGAGGTAGTTGAATCAGCAAAAAGTATTTCTGATTCTTCCTTTATCTTGGATTCTGAAGTATTGGGTTTTAAAGATGGAAAATTCCTTCCTTTTCAAGATACGATGCAGAGAAGAAGAAAACATGGAGTAAGTGATACATCGAAAGATATCCCTGTTAAGGCGATGGTTTTCGATGTGTTGTTTTTAAATGGTAATGATTTAATCAATACTGATACAAAGGAGAGGGTGTCAATTTTAGGGAAAATTGAGATGCAGGGAGGTATGGAAAAATGTGAAAGCAAGGAAGTTTCGGATTTGGACAGTTTAATGGGTATTTTTAATGAGAATGTAGAAAAAGGATATGAGGGAGTAATTGTAAAAATGGTAACAGGAGGATATCTTCCTGGTGTTAGAAACTATGATTGGATTAAATTGAAAAAGAGTATGATGAATTCTCTTGTAGACACTGTTGATCTTGTTTGTGTTGGTTACTATTACGGTTCCGGAAGGAGGTCAGATTTTGGGCTAGGTGCAGTATTAGGTGCTTTGTACAACGAGAAAACAGATACATACGAGGCGATATGTAAGGTGGGTACTGGATTTACTGATGAGGTGTTTAGAAAAATTAAAGAACAGTTTGAAGGAAAGGCAGTGGAGAAAGAATCTAATGTTCTTTGTCCTGTGTCTTTGACTCCAGACGTTTGGGTATATCCTGAAGTAGTCTTTACGGTAGAGGCGGATGAGATAACAAAAAGGTTGGGAGATGAAAATATTGGAGGAGGTCTTTCACTTAGATTTCCGAGACTAGTTGAATGGGATAGGGACAAGAGTGCAAATGATGCTACAAGAGTAAGTGAATTAGAGGAGATGTACCAGATGAGAAAACCCATATGACGCTACAAGAGAGATACAAAGAGAAATACAAGAAAATAAATACTAAGTGGGAGGAAAGTACCAAGATATATCAAAAAATGGTTTTGGAAAAAGTAAATGAGAGTACAAGACTCTTAGACGTTGGGTGTGGACATAGTGATTTGCTTAAGGAGGCATATGAAAAAACAAAATTTGCATTTGGTATTGACCCTTCGGGAGATGTAAATTCAAGGAATCCTTTTTTGAAAGATATTCGTAATGAATATGTAGAGAAGATGTCGTTTGAAGATAACATTTTTGATGTGGTAGTCTGTGCATGGGTGTTGGAACATATTGAGAATCCTGAGAGAGCATTCTCAGAAATTTATAGAGTGTTGAAACCCGGAGGAACCGTTATTTTCCTTACTCCAAATTCTCTTAACTACAACACTTGGATAATAAGGTTGATTCCGGAAAGATTTCATAGTTTTTTTACACAAAAATTTTATGGAAGAGAGGAAAATGATACTTTTTCAAAGAAGTATAGGTTTAATTCTGTTAAAAAAATTAGAAAGGTTATGAAAGAGTGTGGTTTTGAAGAAGATATCCTTTTAACAAATGGGGACCCTAGCTATATTAGTTTTAATGAGGCTACATCCCGAATCTCTTGTTTTTTAGAAAAGATTTTGGATGTACCATTTTTAAGGAAATTCAAAGTTCATTTGATGGGGGGATATATAAAGGATGGAAAAATGTAGTATCTACATATATAATCACTCCCATGCTTTCAGGAAAAAATATTACTAAAAAATTTGATGACAGGACTCTTTTTTCACAGATAGATTTTAAGCTATCTGGAAACAAGAAAATAGGCTTGGTCGGTCGAAATGGCTGTGGTAAAAGCACCCTCCTTAAAATGATTGTAGGGGAGGAGGAAATTACTGAGGGGAATATTTCTAAAACAGGTGAGAGTATTGGATATATCCCTCAAGAGTTCTCGTTCCCAGATGAGATGGTTGGGATATATTTAGAGGAAAAATTAGATGACAATTGGAGCTATTACAAAATTGACAAATTAGCATCTCAACTTGAGTTTACGAACTTTGACCCATATCAAAATCTTAATACCTTAAGTGAAGGGCAAAAAATGAAGGTTAAGTTGATTGAACTAATGCTCCAAGATCCTACCACCTTGCTAATAGATGAACCAACTAACCATTTAGATATTGAAGGTATCGAATGGTTTGAAAAATATGTAGAGAGATTACAAATTCCTGTTTTGATGATTTCCCATGATAGACAATTTCTAAACAATGTCGTAGACGAAATATGGGAGATTGAAAGAGATTCGTTGATTAAATATGTTGGGAACTATGACAACTACAAAGAGGAAAAATTCAAATTGATTGAGAAATGGAATGAGGAATTCAAAATGCAGGAGAGGAAAAGAGCACAACTTGAAAAGTTACTTGAGAATGTAAGAAAGATTGGGGCTGGTCATCACAGGTCTAGAGCTATTAGTGCTGCTAAAACTAGAATTGCGAGATTGGACAAAGACAAGAAAGAGAAATACGAAAAGAAGGTAATGAAAGATATCAAGATTGAAACAGAAGTACATAAATCCAAATTAATGCTAAGAGTGGAAGATCTTTCAATGAGTTATGGAGAAACAAAAGTATTTGATAATATGAATCTTGAAATTCGTGGGGGTGAGAAGATTTGGCTTTTTGGTCCAAATGGTGCAGGTAAGACGACTTTGGTGAAGGTAATAATGGGATTACAAAAGCCTACTAAGGGGGAGGTAAAAGTGGGTGACAATATAAAAATAGGTTATTACTCACAGGTTCAGATGAAAGATGATTGTAAAAGGAGTATTAGGGAGGAATTTATCCTTCGAACTAATTGCTTTTACGGTAGTGCGGGAGGTTATCTTTCCAAATTTCTTTTTTCTAAAGATGATATGGAACTCAAAAGTATTAAACAGTTGAGTCCTGGGGAGAGAGCTAGGTTTGAATTTGCAATCTTTAGTTACAAGGATTATGACATGTTAATTTTGGATGAACCAGATAACCATTTGGATATAGAGACGAAAGAGGTTCTGGAAGAGAGCTTGAAGCAGTATAGGGGAACTATTCTTTTAATTTCCCATGATAGGTATTTTGTTTCGAATAGTGGCATAAACAAGGTATTGAATCTTAAAGATGGGGAGTTAAGGGGTAATTAGTATTGTTTTCTCAATATAATTTTGCTATAAATAGCTTCATAGTTCTAACTGCTCAAATTGTTAATTAATATTATTAACCATTCATTATGGAGAGCAGTATTTCTGAGTCTAAGCCTAGGCCAACAAGGCCAACAGGTATTTATGGTCAATCAATTCCAGTTATAGAAGATTATTTTGTAAATCCTACAGGTTTCTCTGCCAGGGAGAGTGGCCTAATTGTTCCTGATAGAATGAAAAACGATTCATTCTCATTGCTAATATCTGGAGAGGTCGATGGGGCAATGTTTGATGGTTTGACGAAATCACTGATGACTTTAGAGGATTACGGTGTAAAGTTTGAGACGTTGAATATTGAACTTGCATCTTATGGAGGAGATGTTTATCTTGGTTTCGCAGTATTTGACATTCTGTCTCGGTATAAAAAGGAGAAAAAGATATCTCTTAATATAACAAGTTATGGTCCAGTTATGTCTATGGGAGCATTGATTCTTCAAGTTGGAGATGTAAGGAGAATGTCGACTAATGCAGTTATGCTGATTCATCCGATAAGTGGGATGATGGAAGGCAATAAGGACGAAATGAAGGCGGAAGCAGTTCAAATGGACAGGTTGGATGAGGTATATAAGGGTATTTTTGTTGAAAGGGCTAAGACTTGTGGAGTTGATAGTACGACAAATCAGGTTATGCATGAACTTACAAATGCTCATAATAGTGCCGGAACATATCTCTCAGCTCAGGAGGCTAAAAAATACGGTTTTGTAGACGAGATAATTTAACAAAATTTTCTTACAAAACCTCTTGCGCAACCAGGGATGGTATGCTATACTTCTGCTCACGAGTTTGGGAATATATTAAAAATATGGATGGAGACACAGGAATCCTCTTAGAGATATTTCTCTAATGAATCCCCTAGTTAGTATGTAGTGTTGCTTAAAGGCTTTGGATGTAATTGCACATTAAAAGTTAAAGAGTGACAGGAAGTCTAAAAAAATTATTGACATTTTGACTTTCTGTGTGATTGGGTTCACACAATTCATTTA
>CAZGKK010000013.1:0-14878 GCA_964526165.1 uncultured Candidatus Saccharibacteria bacterium
AATTAGACCTTTTTAATGAGCAGTTAGACTACTATTAATAGCCTATATTATTATACCATAAAAACAGGGTATTTATCAATCTAGACAAGCCTCAACACCCCAATTAAGAGTGTTTGTAAGAATAGTAGGAGCGTCTTTTCGAATAATAACCATATACTCAAACATAACAGAATTTCCACCATGTACAGTTCTTGCTGACCATCCATCACTTTTATCTATCACAACATTGTCTTCATCATCAACAACTTGACACTCAATACATATAACCATACCATCTTCAAGTAATTCACCTTTACCTCTTCTCCCAAATGCAGGGATATCTGGATATTCATGTAATCCATTTCCTATTCCATGACCAACAAAAACACTAAGAATATTAAAACCATTATCAAGTGCAACCCTTTCCATCTCATACCCTAAATCCCCAGTCCTATTTCCTACAATAGCCTTAGGAAGAGCATTTTCCACAGCTTTTCTTCCTGCTAAAAGTAATTTCATTTTTTGCTCATCTGCTTTACCTACACACCAGGTCCAACAATGGTCTGTATACATTTTTTTATGTACTATACCAAAATCAATAGATACAAGATCACCCTTTTTTAAGGGAATATCCTTTGGAATACCGTGTACAGCTACATCATTTACAGAGATACATGTGTTGTAAATATACCCATCGACTCGTTTAAAAGATGGATGTACCTTATTTTGCAAACAAAGTTCTCCAGCATAGTTATCAATTTGCAATGGAGTAACACCTTCATTAATCATATCTCCTAACTTTTTAAGAATATCTACAGAGATATTACTAGCCTCTTTAAGCAATTCTTCTTCGTATTGGTTTCTAATTATCATATTTCGTAATTATATTCTCAATCACCAATAATATAAAGTTCTTTTGTAGCTCTAGTTACACCTGTATAAAGCCATCTTCGCCAATTATCGTCATCCATTCTAGGGAACCTCTCCTCAAAGAGAATAACTTTCTCTGCTTGACTTCCTTGTGCCTTATGAACTGTTAAGGCATAACCAAAATCAAACAAATTTATCTCTCTTGTAGAACCTTTTAGTGTTTCCTTCTGACCAAACTGTTCGATAGAAATTGGTAGATGGAACACATCATTTTCTCCATCAAACAAAATATCTGTTTGGTAATAATCAGGTAAATCCTTTTGCTTAATTTGTTCAATTAATTGAATAGTACCGAGCATGCCATTGAATATGCCTAGCTGAGTATTATTCCTTAAACAAATAACTCTGTCACCAATGGTTGGTTGCTTACCTTCAAATTCCAGTAACTGCCTAATACCTTCATTTAATTTAACCCTAGTATGATTGTATCCAACAAGAACCATATTGTTGTCACCATATCCAGAAAGTTTGTCGGTAAGAAACTCCATAACCTCATCATCTTGTCTTGAAAACTTTTTAACAAATTTACTAAACTCCATCATAGGAATCTCTCCGTATTTTCTAGCTATTTCAGATACAATAATGATAGGATTGTCTTTCTCCTGCCTATATATCTCCTCCAATCTAAGCATTGGGTTACTCATCAAATTGAATTTCCCCTCAACTGGAGGTAATTGTCCATGGTCACCAACTGCTAAAACAGGCTTGTTGAAAGAAAGTAAATCTCTCCAGATATCTTGAGAAACCATAGAGGCCTCATCTACAACAATCAATTCATATTTAAAATCTTCTTCAGGAATCTTCTCCCATCCAACAATTACATCTCTTTCATCTACAATTGCTTTGTATATTAATCTGTGAATTGTTCCAACAAAATCAGATGATTTGAGTGAATTTGTCTCTTGAAGCTTCTTTTTGAGAACAACTGATGCTTTACCAGTGAAAGAACAGTAAGCAATATTAATACTTTTGTATTCTTTGTGTAGTTTAAGATTTAGATACCCAAGTAGAGTAGTCTTTCCTGTTCCAGCATAGCCCCCAAGTGTTAAGTAGGATGTTTTTTTCTCTTTGTACCAACTTAACATGTCGTTAAGTATGTCCTTTTGTTTCGTAGATAATTCGTATTCCATATCTTTGAGTATACATTAAGTATTGTTTTCTAACTACCGTATTGATATCCTAAAACAATATGAACAATAAATTTCTCTTCTTTGATACTGAAACAACTGATATCCAAAGTAAAGATATCATTCAACTTGCTTTCATCACTAGCGACGGGAAAGAATTTAGTGAATATTTCAAACCGGAACAGGAGATTACATTTGGAGCTATGGCTGTACATCACTTGACCCCCGAATTCCTTGAAGACAAGCCTGCATTTAAGAGTAGGATGATCAAAGAGCCTTCTTCATTAACTCTGTTTTCGGAAATTTCAATAGTTGAGTATTTGAATTCCTTAGCTCAAGAATATATTTTTGTAGCACACAATGCTGAATTTGATATGGAAGTGTTAAAAAAGAAAGGGGTAGAAATACCAAGATATATTTGTACACTGAAGTTAGCAAGGAATATGCTAGGAGAAGATGAGGGAAAGAGGGATTTGGAGAGTTATTCGTTGCAATATTTAAGATACTATCTCGGACTTTACAAGAAGGAAGGTATTGAAAACGAAGTAATGGCACATGATGCGTTGGGGGATGTAATTGTTTTAAAGAATCTTTTTGAATATTTAAAAGAGAAATCCTCACTTTCTATAGAGAATATGATGCTGATTTCCAAAGAGCCACAGTATATGAGGACTGTACCTTTTGGGAAATATGGAGGCTCTTCTTTGGAGGATTTAGTGAAGATAGATAGGGAGTATTTGGAATGGCTAAAGGAAAATGCTAGTGACAAGAAGGATTTGGTTTGGAATATTGAGAGAGTTCTTTCTAAGTAATTTCTTTGTCATTTTGTTGACACCATTTGAGTTTTATCTTACGATATTACTATGAAATTTTCTGGTTCAAAAAAGAGCATTATTATTTTAATAGTATGCCTTTTTTTACTTCTATTTTCTTTCTTACTTATTTATTTTAGAGAAACTATCTCAAATGGTATTAAGTATGGTAGATGGTTTACATTGGACAAGTATGAAGAGTTATTGGGGGATTGTGAATGGGAAAGGAATGGAAAGGAAATATCTGTTAATTGTAACGCTTTAGTTTACCCTTCATCAGAAATTGATAAGACAGTTTACGACAGGTGTTACAATTTTTTAATAGTTTCTAAAAATGATAAAAACAAACAGCCTGAAATTTTAAATGTTTGCGAGAAGTGGAGTATGATAGATTGGTATACTGTTGATGATTGGTTGGCAGAAAATGAAAAAATGACACCTGTAAAACTTAATTTGCAATATTCAACTAAGAATTTTGGGAGCTATATATACAGTGGTTTAGAGATTTTAAAAGTATCTTCCGATGAACTTTTTGACGAATTTTACTCTAACAAGGCACTCAAAAATTTTCCTATTGTAGCTGATTACGATAATGTTGAGGATTTCAACAATTTTGTACAAATCGACAAGGGGACTTTTGGTATTGATGAAATTGCCCACTTATATTTTGTAGAAGCTAAACTTATAGACAAATATGTTGAAAATGAAGCAATGTATTTTATCTTTGAGACAAGGATTAAAGAGACAACAATCAAAATAAAAATTCATACAAAAGGTGTTTTATTAATAAAAAGTATTGATGGAGGAGACTTTCAAGAGTATATAACCTTAGATAAAATAAACAAAATTGAGATTAGTAATAATTATGAATTCCGATTTTTTTATTTAACTAGCAAAACTGAGGATTTACAGCAAAAAATTGAAGAACGCTGCAATAACCAAGAAATACATATTGCTCATAAATCTCTTTGTGATAATAAAGATGAAATTTTAAGCAATGAACTTTCACCCACTTCTCAGGATGAGATATTGGATTATTTAAATAGTAATAAAGGAGATAGTATCCTTGACTTGGAGGATGTAATTTTATTTATAGTAATTTAGGAATGCATATTATGAAAAGTGGTATATACAAATTTCTATTAACGGTATTCCTTTTATTTTTCTTAATTCTCCAAGATAATCCAAATCCAATTAGTGCGGCATCAACTTATTATTGCCCGGCTGGTCAATATTGTGCAGATATTGCTGGTGGAAATTATGATGTTGCCATAGATTATTGGACTTGTACTAATGGGACATGCTCTGGGAAGAATACTTGGTATACATATTGCACATACAACAATGATACCTCCTGCACACAAAGTAATGATCCTGTTAGAGGCTATTATTCATACCAAGCATGTGAAGATGCACTTCAGGACAAATGTCTAAGTTCAACATGGATTTGTAAGGCTGGTGCTTCATGCAATCCTCAAACCGGTTTTTGTGGAAGTCCTGTTCAAAATCGAGAATGCTCTACAAGTGCTGATTGTTGCTATTCAGGATATTGGGCCTGTACTAGTTGGGGATATGAATGTGGAGCTGCTACCAGTATTGAAGCTGGGACTTGCTGTAGAGCTGGCTCTCCTCCATGTACACCATCATGTCCTAATCCTCCTTGTACTGCAACATGTCCTGCTGGATATAGTTTAAAAAGTTCCTTAAACATTATTTCTGAAGTTCCAGCTTGTAACAGTACAGCGACTTGTACAAACAATGATGGATGTGGAGGGACTAAGGTTTGTAACACCGCAGCTTGCTATCAAATTGGAACCTGCCAAACGAATTGCTCCCTCGCATCTTGCAATGCAGGAGAGACGACTACACCGACACCAACTCCAAGACCCGCTGGATGTACCCCAAGATCATTTTCCTGCGAGAACACGACCACATGTGGTGTAGATAATAATTGTGCCGATAGTACTAGAACTTGTTATCCTATAGGAGCCTGTCAAAACTGTACTCCATCAACCCCGGCGGGATATCACATACCTGCAACAGGAGAAACAACTAATACTAGTCTAGGTGTAGAATGTTCAAGAGATGTTACATGCGATAAGTTGACTCTCTGTAGTAAAGCCGATTGTGGGGATGTAACTAACACTTTCTATCGAAATGAAAGAAATACTTCTAATCCAGCAAGTCCAACAGCTCCTAGAATGACAATAGATGGTATTAATTTTAATCTATCTACAGACCCAACGGTAGTAACAAGGATAAAGAAACCTCTTCCTACAACAGCAGAGAATACTGTAAATTTTAGAATTACTGGTATAACTGTAGATACTGATATTGCTTATGGTCCATTCTATGATTACAATGCAGAGAACAAGGGTGTAAGCAATGCATGGCTTGATGATTACGATAATTGTGATGGGAATTATAAGGAAGACTTTTGTTATTTTAGAGATACTAGTACTACAAAAGAATTTCATAGTACCATCACAGGACACAAAACTCCCACACAAATTCTTTTAGAAGGTGCAGAAGGTACTGTTGCTTTTAGATCGGTTTCTACAGATAGATGCACAAGTTCAAACAAATATTCCACATGGACATTCCCTAGCTACAAAGTAAACAATTTACCAAAAGTAACAGATGTTTTAATATCAGGAAATGATATGTACAAGGGGTGTCAAGCTACTGCCAAATATACAGGGTTAAATGCAAACAATCCATTGACAATAACTATCAAGGGTACCGATGCAGATGGTCTAGCGGATATAAATGGTGCAATTATATGGTTAGTTAAAGAAGGTTCAGCTTTAACTAATGATATAGACAAACTTACATATTTTACCGCAGCAACTCCCAGAACAGATGCCAACAAAATTGGTATCCTTGTTAGAAGGGATAATACAAATACATATGTAGCAAATATTGTAAGTGGTGCACTAAGTGATTGGTCATCTAGTTCACAATCCCAAGTTGTTGCTTCTTCTGGACAGGTACTTGTTTCTGCAATTTCAAGGACTCATTCTCCTGGAGCAGGTGCAGATTTAGGTAAATATATATTTGCAATTTCAGTAACGTTCCCAAATCCCCCATCTGGTTCTCCACTCATTTCTGGTAAATACAATGTCTATGCAGCATTAACAGATGGTTTTACATACAGTACGTATCTTGACCAACAAAATGTTGTAGATTCTGGGAAAGATTGGAATTTTGATTTTGTTAATCCATCGGTAGGTACGATAACACAAGTTTTTAATGATCAACGAAATATTACTCTAACTTGGGAAAATTCCGATGTCGGTTCTTCTCCTAAAAGCAATGTTCTTAATATATACAAATCTGGTATCTCCAGACCCGTTACACCAGCATTTGCACCCGATTCTACACCCGATCCAGTCCCAAATCCGCCAACCATTATTGGAGATATCAACCCACTCTTGAGTGGTTGGTACTATCCAACACCAACAAACAGCGCATTGATAAACATTGGAAACAACTCTAATGGGACTATAACAATTTACCCAACAGTTTATGATCAAGCCTGTAATCGTAGCAACACATCTCCAGCCCCAAGCTTAGAATTAAACAGATGGATTACTACTAAGGGAGGTGTTCTTTTCTCACAACAGGATATAAATTACATTCCTAAATCATCAGCAAATCAATACAATTTAGGGACTGAACTTATATCCTTGTCCTTCGGATATGCGACAGTACTTGATTACGGCTCAGAACAAAATCCAACAAAAGTACTCTCTGCTATAGATACAAATTATATTGGTAAAGGAACCTTATTTGAAGCTCTCAAGGAAAGAGCAATATTTTACAATAATAAATACAATTATCCAGTAAAAGTTCCTCCATTCCCACCATTCCCACCTGATAAAATTGATTTCACTCAATGTACTGATGAAATTTGTGTTTTTTGGAGGGATGGTAATCTTACCATTGGTACAGATAATTCAGTTACAACATACAGTGGAAAAAGATTAGTATTTGCCTCTGGGAATATAACTATTTATCCCAATGTAAAAGCTATTGACCCAGCAATGGATGGATTAATTATCTTGGCTGGTGGAAATATTACTATAACTGGTAACAACAAAAATACAATTCCTGCATCTACTGATGAAATTGATGCTTTACTGCTAGCAAACGGATATATTTCTGTATTAGAAGGACCTGATGCAGAATTGGACCCAGCTATTCAACAGGATGCGTTGATTATTACTGGTTCTATGCTAGCATTGGGTGGTACAAATCCTTCGAGGGCATTTGATCTTAGAAGAAATCTAGGTTTACAAAATCCTTTATCTCCAGTACTTATCGTAAACTATCATCCTAAGTATGCTAAGATATCAGAATTGTTCTTTGGTACAGATAATAAAATATACAAACAAGAAGTTGGATATAAATTGTGATAATATATTATTAGAAGTATATGAACAAAAAATTTAAAACATATTCTGGTCAAGCTTTAGCAATCATTATGATTGTTTTGGTTGTTTCATCAATTATTGGCTTCTCTGTTTTTAACAGATCATTAAGGGACAAGAAATCTACTATACAAGAGAGAGATTCGGGAGAAGCCTATGAGGTTGTAGACATCCTTCTAGACACAATGTTGCAATATTCATCCGAAGAGTGGATGGATGGCAGGATTGCTTTTAAAGAAACTTATGAGACAAACGGGGCAACTTTTAATTTGCAAGATTTGTTGGCTTTATATAACCCAGATTTTGATATTGGCAGCTTGAACATGTGTAAAGTTGAAGAAGGGAGTAATAAATATACACTCAAGTTAGACTTTGGAAATGCAGATACAATGTACCAAGTAGAACCAGGACAAGCGTTTACATTCTTAGTTCCTGCAGGACAGGCACCAGGTCCCAGTTGTGAAATTACTGTCAATTTTGTAACATCGGGTCTTCCTGATAATACAGGTTTTATGTTAAACAAAATCTTTAGAACACCCGATTATACTTCAGAACAAATAGATGTTTATAACTACACCGATGCAGATACGTTCTGTCTTTCAACGTGTTCCAATTTTACGAAGAATCCATCTGTACCCACTTCTCCTTCTCCTTTTACAATACCTATGCCTTCTGGTATCGATCGAGCTCAAATAATAGCAATAAACAATCCCATTCAGTTTCAATTTAGTACCAATAATTGTGGTGACATGTTTAGGACTCTTGTTCTACGAACATCCGCAACCTGTAATGGAGTATACAGAGCAAAAGAAATCATAGTACCAGTACATAGAGCTCATTATTCCATTTTTAACTATGTACTCTTCAATGGTAACGGCCCAATGAACAGCAATAACTAGGAACAAAATGAATTCAGAAAGAACCATAATAAAATTCGGTGGAGCTTCAGGGCAAGGAATAAATACTGCCGGTAGAATGTTAACCCAATCCATAAACAGAACTGGGCTTTTTACATTCTCCTCTAGAGAGTATCCATCTTTAATTAAAGGTGGAGTTGCCTCCTACCAAGTAGATATCTCAAACAAGGAAATATATACCTCAAAGAAAAAATATCAAATTCTCTGTACCATGTCTGAAATTTCATTACATTCTTACATATCAAATGTTTTAGAAAATGGGGTGGTGATACATGACGGTGAAGAAGTCGATTTCACATCCGAAGAAGAAATTCAAATACAAAAAAACAATTTACACCTCATATATCTTAATTCGGAAAAAATTGCCTTGGAGAATGGAGGAACCCAGATAATGGGAAATGCAGTTCTACTCGGCTTTATTTGGAAAATTCTTCAGCAAGATCCAAATATACTTGTAGAAGAAGTTCTTGAAATGCTCTCAGGCAAAGATATTGATACACAGGCAGAAACAAAATGTCTCCTTGCAGGATACAATCATCCACTATACAGAGATGAATTAAGTTCTTCAATCAAAGTTCAAACACCTCTTCAAACAAATAGAAAACTTCTTGTTACAGGCAATGAAGCCATTGCTCTAGGAGCCATAGCTGGTGGGATGAGAGCATTCTACGGCTATCCAATGACTCCCGCAACATCCATATTCAAATTTCTTGGAGATACAGCACATGAGACCAAAATTGTATTCAAACAAGCTGAGAATGAAATTACCGCTGCTCTTATGACAATGGGAAGTATGTATATGGGCACAAGAGCTCTAACTGCTACCTCTGGTGGAGGATTCGATTTGATGATTGAAACAATTTCTTGCTGTGGTATGAGTGAAACCCCCTTAGTTGTAGTGTTAGCACAAAGAAATGGATCAGGAACTGGAGTCCCCACTTGGACAGGAGCAGGTGATATAAATACAGTAGTAAAGGGCGGACATGGGGAGTTTCCTCGATGTGTTATAGCGGTTAGCGATGTCCAATCATGTTTTACATTAGTTCAAAAAGCTTTTAATATTGCCGATAAATTTCAAATACCCGTTATTTTACTCTCTGAAAAACAAATTGCCGAGTCTATATATTCAGTAAATACTCTTCCCCCTATCGAAAAAATTAATAGAAATCTACAAACAAATGGTAAGAGGTATGAATTAACTGACTCTGGAATATCTCCTCGATGGATTCCTTCTAAGGGTTCTCCTCCATATCTTCAGACAAGCGATGAGCACACGGAGGATGGCCGTTCAACTGAGGACGCCCATGAAATCCAATTAATGTCTAACAAAAGAGCTAGAAAATTACAAAGCCTTCTTTCTGAATTACCAGAACCCACTCTTTATGGAAATCAATCCTCAAATACAATTTTTATTGGATATGGAAGTACTAAAAATGCCTTACTTGATACAATTCAATTAAAAGATGATATTGCTTACTTACATTTTGAATATATTTTTCCTGTAAAGACAGGAAAGCTAAAAGAATTAATAAGTAAAAACAAACAAATTATTCTTTTAGAAAACAATCAAGACGGTCAATTTGGAAAACTCATAACAGAAGCAATCGGTTATCAATTCAAAGAGCAATATTTAAAGTATGATGCAAGGTCTTTTTCAGTAGATGACATTTTAGATTATTTAGAGAAATAAATGGCTTTAGAACTTAAAGATTACAACTCAAAATATCAACCCACGTGGTGTCCTGGATGCGGAAATTTTGGTATACATATGGCCTTAAAAAAAGCTTTATTTGAATTAAATATTCTCCCATCCGAAACCTTCATTGCCTTTGACATCGGTTGCAATGGAAACGGTGCAGAAACTGTTGGTACTTATGCTTTCAAATCACTCCACGGCCGTTCAATTGCAGTTGCAATTGGTGCACACCTTGCAAACAGGAAGTTTACAGTAATTGCTGACATTGGGGATGGAGGATGCTTTCATGAAGGCCTAGATCATATTGTAAACGCAATAAAATCAAATTACGATATAACAATTCTCTTACACAATAATATGAATTTTGCTTTAACAACTGGACAAGCTACTGTAACTACGCCACAAGGGAAAAAGATGTACGGCTTACCTAAGGGGAAGCCAGAACGAGATATTGATATAAACGCCTTCTTGATGAGTCTTAAACCAACATTCTTTGCCAAAACATATTCTGGGGATGTTGTCCAGATGACCGATATAATCAAAAAAGCTATTCAACACAATGGCTGTAGCATAGTTGAGATTTCTCAGCTATGTCCGACATACAACAAAGAGTGTAATCCAGAATGGTTCAAGAACAATATTATTTCTCTTGAATCACTTCCAAAATATTCTTCCAAATCCATAGATGATGCAAAAAATATAGTAGAGGAAATGGCAAAGACAAAGAAGATATATACTGGTATAATTTATGCTGATGATTCTGTACCTTCTTTCTATGAAAATTTAGAAAGCAGAAAAGGTATAATATCTGAAATTTCGGAAGAAGTAAAAGAATACAATATTAAAGACTTAATAAAATACTGTAATTAATGGAAAAAACTTTCTCACCCAAATCAATTGCAATCGTGGGAGTTTCCAATGATTCCCAAAAGGTTGGTTCTGTATTACTTAAGAATCTATTAGAGGGAGGATACAATGGGAAAGTTTACCCTATCAACCCCAAATATGCCGAGCTACAAGGGAGACAGGTGTTCCCAAATGTTTTAGCAGTCACAGATGATATTGAATTAGTTTGTATATCTTTACCATTTCAATTAGTAGAAGAAGTTGTTGATCAGTGCATAATGAAAAAAGTCAGAACTGTATTAATTGTATCAGCCGGCTTCAGTGAGACAGGTCCAGAAGGACGAGAGCTTGAAGAAAGAATTGCAAACAAATTAAAAGGAGCCAAAATACGACTTATTGGTCCTAACTGTTTAGGCTTTATTAACAACAAAGCTAAAATAAATCTTTCATTCGCCAGAGAGAATCCTGGTGATGGTAATATTGCATTCATATCTCAATCAGGGGCATTTTGTACCGCAATCTTGGACATGGCAAAAGAAAACAATTCGGGATTTTCCCATGTCGTTTCAGTAGGAAACAAAGCTGATATAAATGAAAACGAACTTCTTCCTTACTTCATTTCCAATCCCCAAATTAAAGCCATAGCTATCTATCTTGAAGAATTCTCAGATGGAAAAGAAATTGTATCAATAGCACAAAGGTCTAAAAAACCAATTCTTTTAATTGCTCCAGGAAGCTCTGAAAAATCCAAACAAGCCATATCATCACACACCGGTTCACTAGCATCCTCCTACGATACTGTACTAGCTGCTGTTAAAAAAGCAAATATCATACTCGCAGAAAATTCTGAAGAACTTTACAAATTAATTGAGTTAGTAGATATGGGATATATCCCAAAAGGGAAGGGTGTAGCTGTAGTATCCAATGCAGGTGGTCCTGGAATTACTGCTGTTGACAGTGCTGAGAAAGAGGGATTAGAGATTGTAACTTTAGGTGAGAAAACTCAACAGAACTTAAGAAAAGACCTCCCTGTTGAAGCATCTTTTGAGAATCCTGTTGACGTACTTGGAGATGCTAAGAGTGATAGGTATGCAAATGCGATTCAAACTGTATTGGATGATGTGAATGTGAGCTCCGTAGTAGTTCTTCTTACACCACAATTGATGACAGATATTGAAGGCACAGCGAATGTAATGATTGAAATTTCCAAAAAAACATCTAAGCCTCTCTTCGCATGTTTTCTCGGAGGAAAAGATATAAAAAGTGGTTTTAGGATTCTTAGTGAAAACAAAAGACCTTGGTTTAATGATGTTGAAGAGTCTATGCACTTAATATCTAAACTAGTTGATTTTGAACAAAAGAAAGATTTAAACAAAATCCTCGATAGTCGGAAATTTTTAAGAAAGACACGAAACAAGAAAGAGATACTAGATTTTGTAAATAATGAAGATGAAATTAAAGTTCTTCCTGACGATCTAGCAATTAGATTGCTTCAAGAATTTGGAATAGATATACCGAAACAGAAAGTTTGCAGTAGTTTGGAAGAAGCAAGGGATTTTGCCTCTACAATTTTTCCTGTTGCGATTAAGGCCAGCGCGCAAGATTTGGCTCATAAAACAGATCACAAAGGACTTTACCTAGATATCCGGACTATTTCTGAATTTGAGAAAAGTTTTACAGAACTTAAAGAGACAATCACCAAACTCACAGGGAATGTCTCCCCAGAGATTCTAGTTCAAGAAATGATTGATTCAAAAATTGAATTTTTTATAGGGGCAAACAGAGAAGGGGATTCTCATATTTATGAAAAAAATGGGATTGGTTTTGGTCATTTACTCGCTATTGGCAAGGGTGGAGTATACACAGAGGTTTACAAAGATATTAAACATATTCTCGTACCTGAAACAAGAGAAAAAGTGAATTCTATTCTTTCTGAAACTCGTGTATCTATGATTATTGATGGATACCGAGGGAAACCTAAACTCGCTAGGGAAAAACTTCTTGATTTGATAATGAAGATTCAAAGTATGTTAATTACCTATCCTGAAATTGTATCTATGGACATTAATCCTGTTATGCTTAATGAAGAAAGGGCTGTAGTTGTTGATATTAAGCTCTACGTAAAAAAGTAACAAATTAATACTTTTTTCTGTTTAGATTCATATATTCATCATACAATTTTTTACACTCTTCAGATTCAATTTGAGTCTCTGTATATCCTTCGTTGTTACCATCCTGTTCATTAAAACCAATTCTCGCTGCTTGTTCATAGTTACATACATAATAGACTTGTTTAATTTTTGCCCATTTAATTGCACTTGCACACATTGGACAAGGCTTTCCAGTTGAATACAAAACGCAACCCGAAAGGTCGAAGTTATTTAATCTCTTTGAAGCTTCTCGAATAGCTTGTATTTCTGCATGACAAGTTGCATCATTGTCTCTTAGCACAGTATTATGTGCTTTAGCTATTACAACTCCATCTTTCACAATCACAACACCAAAGGGTCCACCATGGTCATTTAAAATTCCTACTGTTGCCTCCTCTATTGCTAATTTCATAAAATCTTCCATTAAAATTTTCTTTCAAAATTAATTCCTTCTGCATGAGCTTTGAGACCACTTTTACCTAGGTCTTTTTCATATCTTCTTGCAAAATCTCTGTATTTAAATACTTTTTTTCTTCTTTCCTTAATCGATTTCTTACTAATCATTCCAGGACCATTAATACAACCTCCATCACAATTCAATATATCTAGAAATTTGTAATGTTTGTAAACTCCATCTTTAAACTGTTCAAAGATGGGCATTAGATTATTTAACCCTTCCATAACAAGAATCTCATTTTTCTCTAACAAATGCTTGTAATGTAAAGTTTCGGATAATCCACCAGATACTGGATATATTTTAGTATAATCATTATATAATTTGTCAAAACCGATAAGATATTTTTCTTCTGTTACTTTTTCAGGAATATTCTTTTCAATAAATAGTTCTTCCAATTCTCTAAATGTCAGAACGAAGTCTACGACTCCAGTTTCGCCTGCTTCCATCTTCTTAGTCATACAGGGACCTATAAAGACTATCTTGTGGTTAGGATACATTTTCCTAGTAATCAGACCCATACAGCCCATTGGAGAGTGTCCAGGGACCAAATTCCCAACAAGATGGGGGTATTTGACTCGGATAAAGTTCACAATGGTAGGACATGGGCTTGCTATCCATGTTTTCTTCTCACCTTTGTCGATGCTTTCTTTTAAGATACTGTAATATGTAAGATTTGTCATTTTAGCACCAAATGTTACTTCCATTACCTTGTTAAAACCAAGCTTTCTTAACCTGTATATCAATTCGGGGTATTCATATTCTGTAACAAAAGAGGGTGCAAGCAAGCATACATATTTATCTTTTGGATTAAATTCCATATTTAATATTAGCATATCTTTAATATTTTGTATTTATACATTTTTGAAATATATGTTAGATGAAATCGATAATTATGGAACATTGATTTTTATATCCAATCTGTTATTCTTAATATATAGAAATATTAAATTAATACTTAAATCATTATGGGGGAAATACAGAAATCTTCTTCGGGAATACCTGAAATATCTGAAATACCAGTAACCACTTCTAGACAAACAAAAGATACCAAAGAGAGAAGTACTGAAGAAACACCAGCCGAACTTTGGCCTTTACAAGGAGATCCTCATGAAAAGTTGTTGGACAAGATTTACTTTGAGGAACAGGCTAAAAAAAGACAGCAAGAGGCTAATCTGCATCAGCAAAAGACTTCAGAAGAAGAACTTGATTAAAGTTTATTCAACTAGGGGTAATTCTAACGAATTTTTAATTTAATTTCTTTATCTTGTTTATAATATGGAACTAATAAAAAAAGAGAAAAAAATATTTAAAGAATTATTAATTAACGAAAAGTTTCAAATTGGGATTCTCCTTATTGTTCTTTTTGCAATTCCATTCTTTTTCAAATCACCACAGTTTGTTATTGGAACAATTGTAAATTTCCTTCTAATCGTTTCATTCTCAAAATTTGGATTAAGAAAAATTTACACTGCTTTCTTCCTGCCCTCCATAGCTACATATTTAAGTGGAACAATCTTTGGTGGAGCCACAA
>CAZGKK010000014.1:0-14632 GCA_964526165.1 uncultured Candidatus Saccharibacteria bacterium
ATGTGTATGGGAAGGTTGTGGGTATAGACAAGGAGAGTAAGGAGGGAGAGTCTCAACATTTGGGATTGGGCAAGGAATTAATATTGTTAGCTGAGAGTATTTCAAAAAAGAAAGGTTTCAAAAAAATATCTGTTATATCAGCTATTGGTACAAGGGAGTATTACAAAAAGTTAGGATACAAGAGAGATGATTTGTATATGTTTAAGGGGATTTGACATGAGGTTATACATACTTAAAAAAGTATTTGGCTTAATGCCAATCGTATAACCTCATGTACACTCTGTACTTTACGTTTGAATCATAACTTTGAATTCATCAAAAGATCTTACTGAAAACTTTCCTGGTCCATCCTTTTTTCGTTGAATATCAACAAGAATCACATTATCTATTTTAGGATCAATAAGGGAGCCTCCGTGATCAAATAGAATCAATTCATGAAAAAAATATTCTTCATCATCTTCACCGCACGACGAAGAAGCACCCATAATATTAACCTTCTTCCATTCTTTTTCGCCCCAGTATGACCATTTGAGTGTGATGTGCTCATCACCCTCTATCCAGAAATATATTCCATTTGGATTTTTTTTGAATACAAGAATAAATCTAATATGTTTTTTTGTGACTGGGAAATCTACAAAGGTGGGAACTTGATCAATTAATTTTTCAGTGATTTTGTAATTCTTTCTACTTTTGAAACACATTTTTCCTCCAGTTTGGATTGGTTGATTGAGATTGTAAGTACAGATTGTTAATGTACAAGCTGATTATACAACAAAGAAATGGGGAATACATTCTATGGGGTAATCAGAGAGAAGGAAAAAAACAATTTTGACACTTCACAAGCGAAAATAGTTGGTTTATAATTAGGAATAGATAGTAATAAACAAAAAATATCAGAAGAGTTAGGAAAAGAAACAAAAAAATCAACTTATAGTGCTTTGTTCATACCTATTGTTTCTTTTCTATGCATACTGATTGCTTTAGTCAATTTTTATCATATTTTCACATCTCCCGAGGGATTATCTTTGGGTATCACAGATTTAAAAACCTCGATAATTGACAAAATATGTGAAAATCAAATTACACCTGTAATTACCAAAGATCAACCAAAGGATCTTATCTATATACCAAAGAAACTCGAGCAGCAAAAACCTGTGATTGAAAATTATGAGAAAGGAGAAGTTGTTCAATTTTCAAATGCATCCATAAAATTGCTCGACATTGAAAAGGGGACACAAATCAAATCCCAACAGGAATACTTTTCCGCTTGTGAAAGTAATTATGGAATACTTGTAAAAGTTACTATAAATTATAAAAATATATCCGAAGAACCGCAGAGAGTTTCAAACTTTTTCTTGTACGATTCCTTGGGAAGAAAGTTTGAAGCTACCTACACTGGTTCTTGTCTGAAAAATCAAATATTTTATGAAAGCATTAATCCTGGACTAGAGTTAACATTTGAAAGCTTGTATGAAATACCTAAAGAATCAAAGGGATTAAAAATTGGTCTTTCAGATTCAAGATATATATTACTTGGTTTTTAGAGATTATAGATATAAAGATATCCTTTTTCCTACTATTTATTTCTGAACATTAACCCTACCACCTACAAAATATGCAACATATACTTCTTTCTCGTCCATAAATATTTTTTCTACTTGTCTAAAATCTTCAATATTTCCTTCTATACTGTTTGTATATCTTAAATTTCCTTCAACATATTCCTCTGGTCCTCTATGTACCAATTCTCCATCAGGACCTTTTGATAATGCTTTTCTTAAAAAATCATAAATGTCAGAAAAATTAATACCCTTAGCAACCTTACCCCAATATACACATCTAAAAATATCCTTACCATTTTCCCATATTGTCTCATTTCCTGAATATGGCTCTCCTCCATAGAATTCATCTTCATATGTAAAGTTATCAATTGTGAGATTTAATACTTTTCCATTCTTCCCATTCTCTACATACTTTGAATTTGGATCTGCATATCCTTTGATATTAAAATCTCTTAACAATTTTTTTAGTGTGTTTTTATCTAACATATTTTTCTAATATGTAGGTTGTCGGACTTGCACCGCTATCAGGAATAAGCCTTTAGATGACTCAACATCGCAAGTTATTTTTCAATAACCAGGAGAGCTTCTCCAACTCTCAACCAACCTACCATTAATTATATCAAAATTTGGGAAATGGTGGGTGTACGGGGACTCGAACCCCGAACCAAACGATTAAGAGTCGTTTGCTCTACCAATTGAGCTATACACCCATTAAACAATGAAGATTATAGTAATATAATGCAGATTTTTCAATACTTAAGACTATTCTTTATTCTTAACAGTAAGATTTGGACATAACACAATCGAACCCTCTTTACTAATCTTAATATTCCTATACTTCTCTGGTTTTATTAACAAATATTTCTTGTCTACAACATCTATCGTAAAAATACCCTTGTCTGCAATAAACCTATAACTCCCCCTACCATCAGTCACCCTAGTTGCCTGAACCCTCTCAAATTCATCCTCAATTAAGTGAATAGTAACCCCTTCTAACTTCTCACCGTCCTCATTTTTCACAAAACCATATTTCTCTTTCTTTCCAAATAGAGAAAAGATTAGCAATACTAAGGATGGGATGTAAAGAAGTAGTATGAAGTAGTTCCACCAGACAGGATTAACTTTTACTGCATACGCACTGAAAGCAAGACCTAAAACAAACACACCAGCATGTAAAGGCTTCCAAAACCATTTACTTCTTGAGAAAAACCTCTCACTTAAAATCTTTACTTTACTCAATTCTGCCTGATCTAAAGGAATCGAGAATTTTGGGATACTGCCATCTGTAACTTCAAATACACCTCCTTGGTAAACATTCTCAAGAGGGAAATCTGCATTACCTACAACAATTGAAGAAGGATATTTGTAATCCCTACCACTTACTTTTATGTAGTATTTTCCATTTTTTATTTCAGGCGTTCTAAACCTCCCTTTGTAATCAGACACATCCGTCCATACAAGTTCATTCAGCTCATTGTAAATTCTTAAGACTGCATTCTTTATTGGATTTTTTGTAACCGAATCATACACATATCCTGAAATATTTCCCTTTACTCTAAAGCCTACCAAACTTAAGAAAGCTAAAGAGGTTTGTACTAGAAGATATGGGATTGTACCCAACATGGTAAGTATCATACCCATTCCAACTGCCACATTAGTTACAACAGTACCCACATTAAATACTTGTACAGTTTTCTCATCCAACTTGCCTACTGTATTTTCTAAAATATTCTCACTTACTTCCTTTACTGGCTCCGATATTTTCTCTGCAAACCAATTTGTAGGTTTAGGAGGCTCTACTATTGGAGGAGTTGTAGGCTTAACAATTACTTCAGCTTTTTGTATTGTAAAATTGGCAACAGACCAATCACTTAAGAGGTCTTCTTTACTAATTCCTCTTACTCTGAAATACCAATTACCCTCATCAAGAGAGGCAGAGTGAGTAAAAGAATTTGAATCAATTACTACTGAGTAAGCCTCACAGTTAGTAAAACTCTCATTATCACACCACTCTACAATGTATTTTGTAACAATATTGTTTTCACTGTCATATGAAGGAACCCAAGTCCAAGTGGGGGTTTTGTCTTCTTCCTCAGAAAGTCTAACAGGAATTCCTGGATTAGAAGGATTTTGAGGTTGAACAGGAGGTTCGACTACTGGTGGGACAACAGGTGGGACATACGGTATTGGAAAATTTACACTCGCACTATTGTCCCAACTCATATTACCCATATTGTCCTCAGCTTCAACATAGAAACTGTAAGCAGTAAAAAGATTTCCATTCGCATCCTTGGGAAGATCACCCAATTTAATACTCACACTCCATATATTTCCATTCAAAACTGGTGTGTAAGGAACTGATACTTTCTCACCCGTTGGAAGAATTACCCAAATTTCTCTTGAAGCAACACTCATATTGTCCTCAATTCTGTAAGTAATGGTAATTGGAAGTTCTGGGTCAAAGGTTTGGGTTGTTACATTGGATGGTTTAACAACACTGATTAATGAGATTAGGGGAGCACTAGCCTCTTGAACAGAATAAACCACATTGGACCAACCACTCTCTCCCCCTCCTTGATTTCTAGCTTTTACACGGTAGTAGTAAATCTGTCCGCTTGATAGATCACTAAAGGTAGTAGTTAATGATGAAACCCATCCGCTACTACCAACAATATTTGAGAAATCCGAATCGGTGGCTATTTCTACGTAATATTCATAGGGATTCGAACCTGTAATTCCCCATGAGACAGTATTTGATGTTCCAGCAGTAAATTGAGGTTCTGGGGCCATTGTAGGAACTGCAACAGGGGTCACATACAACAGCTCACACTGTTGAATATCAACAGATATTCCACCTGTAATATCTCTTGCACAAACTCTGTATGTCCCAGCAACAAGAGAACTAATATATCCACTCGTTCTCCCTTCAGAATCTGTTAGAGGTGGCTGAACAATTGTTACATTCGTTGAATCACCATCTACATATATTTGAATGGTTCTGCTAACTTTAGGCGTCCCATCCCCATTGTATGCCATAATAAGAACTTCCGATTGTTGGGTTCTTTCTACATTCTGGGGGCTGAGACTTAACTGAGAGAAAGTATCACTTCCCACAGTAATAGAAGTTCCAACATTAAATAAACCTTGTGCTAAAGATCCTTTATCCAAGACAAAAAAAGAAAGAATTACAAAAAGCAATACTTTTAAGGCAGTCTTTTTACTCATTAAATTTCTTCTACTATTCTCCTTATATATTCATCTAAAGCATTTGTTAACACCTTAGATTCGTAGGGTTTCACCCCCAAGGGCTTATCCCTTCCTTTACTGTAACAATTTTTGCAAACAAGAGCAAAATTCTTACTATCTAAATATACAATATCATTCTTACTCAGACAATATTTACACTTGGTGAAATCTTCTAAGAAGCCCATCTCTCTGAGAAATATTATTCGAAGTTTGTTTGTTGACTCCATCTCAAGCCCCTTCCTCAAAGCTCTTTGCAAAGAATCAAAAAGTTCTGGATATTCCTCACCTTCCTGAAGAAACTTATTCAACAAGAAAAGAATCCTTTTTACATTAGGTACATTCAAATGCTCAATATCCAAAGTATCTACTAGCTCGGATTCTGTAAGTAAAGGCATTCCCTTCCCCTCGTAAAATGATATCTTACTAGTTGAAAGTGTTTGCATATTCCCCCTATTCTTACTATTTATCTTCCTCACTCCTTTAGCAAAAAGAGTAAATTTTCCTCTCTCACGTCCGAAAACGGTAAGAACCTTATCTGCTTCAGCATAATTTACTGACTTTATGACTGTTACAATATCTCTACTCATATGCACCCTTTCTTGTTAATACAACTAATGGTGTTTGAAGAAGTATTTTAATATCAGTAAAGAAATTCATACCTTCAACATATTTCACTTCCATTCTAAATCTTTCATGTAACTTAATTTCATTTCTCCCAGACACCTGCCAGATCCCAGTCATACCAGGTCTTATTGAAAAAATTTTTGTTAAATATTTTTTGTCTTTAGGATATTTTTTAAAATGTTCTTCTATTTCTCTTTTGTATGTAGGTCTGGGACCCACAATTGACATGTTGCCAAGAAGAACATTTAACAATTGAGGAAGTTCATCGATATCAGTTCTTCTTAAAAGCCTACCAATTTTTGTCACTCTAAAATCTTCCTTGCATGTTAGTTTGTTCCCATTTGATTCCCATTTCTCTTTTAATTCTTTGTATTTTGGATTACGCAACAATTCTACATGTGCATCAGGTATCATTGTTCGAAATTTAAACATACGAAAGTCCTCCCCCTCTAACCCTTTTCTTAATGGCTCCTTTACAAAGATATCACCCCTATCAGAAAACCAAATAAAAGCAGATACTAGAATCAACAATGGAGAAGAAAGAATCAAAAGTATTCCTGAAAAAACAATATCGAAAAATCTCTTAACTCCTCTGTAAAGTGTCTTTGACATAGTTCTGAAGTTTGTAAATGAATATTTCAGAAGCAAAATTCTGAGCCTGTTTAACACAATTATCCTGTGTATATTTTTCTGGTTTGAAGTTCTCAAGAATAGTAACAAGAGAATCAACCGTATATTTCTCAAAGAATGCTCCTGTGGCAGGGTTTTCTGTAGAAACGGTTTCAGTTGGACCCCCATCCTTGTATGCAATTACTGGAGTACCAAAAGCATTGGCTTCCACTGGCACTATACCAAAATCTTCACCTCTGACAGGAAAAATCAAAGCCCTGGCTCTACTTAGAAGCATATATTTCTCCTCTTCTGACACAAATCCTAAAAATTTTACGATACCTTTTGCTTTTAATTTTTCTACCAAATCTTTCATCGCTTGCAGATCATCTCCAGCTCCCGCAATTTTAAGCGGAAGGTCCAATTTGTCACAGGCCTTTATTGCTAAATGCACGCCTTTATATCTTTCAACACGGCCTAGGTAAAGAAACCAATTCTCTTTTCTATTCACCTTTGGATACTTTATTATTTTGCTTACTTCAACGGGAGGATATATTACATCAGCAGAACAATTGTAGTAATCTTCTACTCTCTTTTTTACAACATTTGATATAGCTGCGATTCTGTCACATTTCTGAGCTGCTTCTTTGTCCCATTTTTTCCAAAGCTCTTCTAAAACGGTGTTCATAAAGAAAGAATAAATCTTGTAGAAAAATTTATTCAATCCTACTAATTGAGATTCCTTTTTAAGAGTTCTATCTTCTTTCTGCCAAAGGAATTTTGGTGGTGTCATACAAATATCAATATGTTTTACTCCCTTTTGATATGCAAATTTTGCAAAATGTGAAGAAAGAGAGATGATTACATCGTAATCTTTAAATCTAAAAGACCTATATGCACTAGGAAGCAAAAGAAGGTATATATATCTTAATTTATCTTTCCAAGGGAATGACTGAAGGAAGGAACTGTGAATGTTAATACCTTTGAAATTTTTCTCTACTAGCTCCTTGTTGTAGTAAGCGGTAAACAGATCTGAGTTGGGGAAAGCTTCAAGAATATATCTCATGTGAAGTTCTCCTCCCCCCATTTTGTAAAGAGGTTCGTAAACTACTGCTACTTTAATGTCGTTTAGCCAACTTGGTGGATTCTTCTTCATGAAGTTGTTTAAGGTAATTTGTAAAATTATTTACGAAAATTTCTTCTGAAAACCTTCTAGCCTGCTTTACAATATCTTCTCGATTATACCTGTTTTTCTTTAACTTCTTAAGTAATTCTACTAATTCTTCCTCCGTTAGAAAAAATTCTCCACTCACACCCTCTTTTACAGTTTCAAGAACACCTCCATATCCAAAGGCAAATACTGGTGTCCCTGTGGCCATAGCTTCGAGAGGAACTAATCCGAAATCCTCAACTCCACAAAAAAGAAGAACTTTAGCTTTGTAGTAAAGTGCCCTTACCTCATTATCTTCAATATATCCTAAGAATTGAATATTCTTTTTTCCTTTTGCAATTTTTTTTAAAAATTTCAAATCAGGTCCTTCTCCAATAATGACCAAGTTATCACCACTCTCAATGCAGGCTCGAATAGCCCAATCTACTCTTTTGTAATCATAAAGTCTTGATACTACTAATACAAAGTCATCGGGAATCAAGTATTTCTCTTTGACATTTTTAACTTCTTCTTCAGATATTTTTTCAAAATATTTTTCTTCTACCCCAGGGTAAAGTACTTTAGCTTCAATACCATATGTTTTGTTAATTTTTCGTGCAACAAAACTTGAATTTGCACTCCAGTAATCTACTCTTTTTGAAATACTGATATCCCATACCCGTAAGTATGTGTTAATGATATTGGATAGACACCTGTATATTTTTTGGAATTTGGAACCTCTTGCATTCAACTCATTTTCCCACAAACTCCTAGGAGGAGTCATAACCATTGCTAAGTGGGGCTGATATATTCCTGTAATGACTGATTTTGCGGGACCTGCAGAAATAGATATAACTAAATCATAGCCTTCAAAAGAAAAACTTTCGTATGCAAAAGGATTGAATATTTTTAAATGTCTACTAAACTTTTTCCCAAATATCTTTGTATATTTCTGAACAAAGCTAGTGTAAACATTGTTTTTTAGCATGGGGTATTTTTCAGGATAGAAAAGAACTGTAAAAATGTCGGCCTTTGGAAAAACCTTAAGCATAGAAAGCATTTCTCTGTCTGCACCACCAAAAGATGTCATCTGATCAGCTACTATTGCTACTTTCAGAAATATGTTGTGAAGATTAGACATGGGATATTATACCCTATCTATTCCTTTCTAAGTAATTTTCTATTAACTCAACATCTCTAAGGTCTTTTTCTCTAGCCCACAATTTCTTTATTTCAAGAAGTAATTCTAAATCTACATATCTTACCCCATCTATTACTGTGGATTGTCGTATTAAGTCTTCAAAGGAAAGATCTATTCCGAGAAAATCTATATACCACCTATTACTAAACTCTACGACACCATTTGTGAGCAACTGAGCTCCATATTGATTTTCTTTTTCAATCAAAGTGGCGTTCTTCTTGAGATTATCAAAAGTTTCCTCTTCAAGAACTGCATCAATATCTTCACTCTCTCTAATACCTAAAGAATTTAATAGGCCCGACCCTATTACAACAGAATTCTTCTCATCGAGATTGTACATTGAAAGTTCTTTTTTGAAATCAAGCATACTGTATTATAGCTCAGGAATCTCTCCATCACCAAATCCGAAATCCTCAGCGCTTACATTTTCCTCTTCTTCTGAATCTAGTTGGTCCAATGCTTTTGCTAAGTCATCATCTGCAGAAATTGGCTGATGTTCAACCACTTCCTCATCATCGTCTGGAAAGATTACATCCAATGAAGCATCATCTGCATCTGTTACAGGGTCAATACCATCATCTAAAGAATCATCTGCACCCATCAAGATTATATTCGGTTCCTCTTTATCAATTTCAATTATACCCTCTTCTGTTTCCAATCCTGAAACACTCTGAATCTCTGTTCCATTCTCCTTCCTTTTCTTAAGTCTTTCTAAAAATCGGTCTGCATCTTCTCCAAATTTCTCGACTACATCTATTACTTTCATTGGCTCATTACATTGTGGACAAAGCTTTATATCGTCTGTTTCAAAACTACAATGTGGACATGAGAGGTATATGACATGAACACTCCGTCTTGTTGGAATCAGTTCCTCTTTTTTTGTTTTTTTTGAAGTACCCATACTGTATATCTAGCATAGTATAGGGGTTATAGTGTGTCAAGGAACCCATAGCATACGGTTTTTAACCGTATTTAGGATAGCAACATTTTTTGTATTTTTTCCCACTACCGCAAGGACAAGGGTCATTCCTTCCTACCTTCTTCCCTCGTTTAATAGTTTTTTGCTTTCCGACCTTACCCGGTCTACTGTCCTCGTTACTAGATATTTGCTGAGGTTTTACTGGCTCGTTGGATACTAGTCTTACTTTGAAAAACCTTGTTACAACAAACTCATCTATCTTTCCAAGCATTTCATCGAACATTTCAAAACCCTCATTTTTGTATTCTACTAGAGGGTCTTTCTGTGCTAAATTTCTTAAGGATATACCTTCCCTCAAATCTGTCATAGTATCTAGGTGCTCCATCCAGAATTTATCAAACGATTGAAGAATCAGATATCTTGAGAGTCCACTCATTGCATCAATCCCAATTGAGTAAATATGGGTAACAAATGAGCAGAGAATTAATCTCTTTAACTCCCTTACACTTTCGACTCTAGGTAATGCGTAAAGTTTTTTGAAGAGTTCGGATGTGTTTTTGTATCCCAAAGTTGAAGCAGATATGTCAATTAAGTCCTCTGTAAGTAAATTAATTACATTGGTATATATGCTTCTCTCTTCCATATTGTCAATTTTCATATCATCTTCTAATGATGAAGCTATAAGAAAATCTACATAGTCCCATGTTTTCTTTAAAATCCACTTATCTAATGGTGAAAGAGGATATTGAATTTTATCCAACTCAGAAATTTCCCAACTACCCTGCCTGTTTAAAGCAAATCCATCAAACCCATCTTGTATATTTTCAATATCGATATCTTTAACACTCTTGAAATCATTGTCTAAATCTTTTTTAGTAAGTTTTACATCACTCTTTAAGTCTATCTCAAGAATTTTCCTTCTTAAGGTATATATGATTTCTCTCTGTTGATTTAACACATCATCGTATTCTACCAATCTCTTTCGAATATCATAGTTGTTTGCCTCTACTTTCTTTTGTGCATTCTCAATCGATTTCCCTATTACTCCAACAGATATTTCCATGTCATCATCCAAACCTACCTGCCCCATGATGAGCTTCATTCTTTCTCCACCAAAGATTCTCATCAAATCATCTTCAAATGAAACAAAGAATTTTGATTCCCCTGGATCTCCCTGTCTTCCCGACCTTCCTCTTAACTGGTTGTCTATTCTTCTTGATTCATGTCTCTCAGAACCGATTACATACAAGCCTCCTACTTCCTTCACACCCTCTCCTAAAGCAATGTCCGTACCTCTACCTGCCATATTCGTTGCTATTGTTACTGCTCCTAACTGACCAGCTTCTGCAACTACTTTGGCTTCTAATTCGTGTTGTTTAGCATTCAACACATTGTGCTTGATACCTTCCTTTTTTAGCATTTCTGAAATAGTTTCTGATTTTTCTACTGATGTACTACCCACAAGTACTGGTTGGCCTTTTTCATGTCTCTCTGTAATTTCTCGAACTATTGCCCTGAATTTCCCATCCTGGGTTCTGTAAACTACATCATTGAAATCTTTTCTAACAACAGGTTTATTCGTTGGAACAACAATCGTATCTAACTTGTAAATTGAGGAGAACTCTTCCGCCTCCGTTACTGCTGTACCTGTCATCCCTGAGAGATATTTGAAAAGCCTAAAGAAGTTCTGCAAGGTAATAGTGGCCATGGTCTTGGATTCTTTCTTTACTTCAACTCCCTCCTTGGCTTCAATTGCTTGATGTAGTCCCTCACTGTATCTTCTCCCCTCCATTGCCCTACCTGTAAATTCATCAACTATTAGAATTTCACCATTCCTAATCATATATTCATCATCTAGGTGGTAGAGCTCTTTAGCTTTCAATGCATTTTCCAAATGGTAAGCCAACTGAGCATTCTCGTAAACATTTTCAACTTTAAGCATCCTCTCTACTGTATCCATTCCATCTTGATTAAGAGAAACAGCATGAGCTTTCTCATCTACTGTGTAATGGGTATCTTTCTGGAGAGAATTTACTAGACTAGCAAACTGCTTGTACAAATCATTTGCAGTATCAGCACTTGTTGAAATTATTAAAGGTGTTCTTGCTTCATCAATCAAGATGGAGTCAGCCTCATCTACAATTACAAAATATCTCGGTCCTTGTACTCTCTCTTCCAAACTTCTAGCCATGTTGTCTCTTAGATAGTCAAAACCAAACTCACTGTTTGTCCCATACACAACATCACATTCATATGCCTCCTTTTTACTACACTCAATCAAATTTACACCACTCATATGGTCGTACTTCAATCTCCCTGCTTCTTTGAATTTTGCATCTCTTTCCTTAATCAATTTTTTAGCTTCATCCCCTTTAATCTTTATCGCTTCTTTGTCATCAATAAATTTGTACTGCTTCCCCGAGTTAATTGCTCCTACGGTCAAACCCAAAGCATTCAAAATATGGCCAGTCCATTCAGCATCCCTTCTAGCCAAGTAATCATTTACTGTAACTAAATGGGCACCTCTTCCAGTTAATGCATACAGATACAATGGGAGGTTTGCAGCCAATGTCTTTCCTTCACCGGTAAACAGCTCAGCTACCTTGTTGTCAAAAAGGACATATCCTGCCATTATCTGCACATCAAAATGTCTGTGATTTGCGACTCGATTTGAGGCCTCACGAACAGTAGCAAATGCTTCAGGGAGTATCTCGTACAAATGCTTCTTCTCCTCATCCAAATTCCTCTTTAAATCCTCATCTTTGAGAGTATTAAAATCTGTTCTTGCAGTCTCAAGATTTACCCCAAGTTCTTTTCTCAGCTCTTCGGTCTTTGCTTTTAAATCTTCATCTGAAAGCTTGGATATGGCTTTTTCTTTGGCATTAATCTGGTCAATGATTGGCTGTATTTTAACCAACTGCTTCTCATTTGAATCAAATATTTTTGTTAAAAAGTTGAACATACGATTCCTATTATACCACCCCTTTGTTTGTTTTCCGAATTAATTCAAAATTCACTTTTACGGAATATATTTGAAATATGGAAAAGATTTTTTCAATGATATATTTATGCCTTTTGGTTTTTCCTTCACTCACTTTTCAAGTAAAAGCCCAGGAGGAAAAAATTCCAGTACCAGGCATAAGGGAGGATTTGATTGAAGAAAACAAAGATGTGGTACTTCTCTCTCCTAGGTATGGATCTGTTTTACCCTTTGAAGATGAAATTGTCTTAAAATGGGAAAACAAAAATCCTGAAAATGAATATATCTACAATGTTTACCTTTACTACTTAGAGGGACAGTTCCATATGGGCTCCACACATACGATTACAAACAATACAGGTGCTTCAATTAAGGCATTCCAAGAGGGGGTTGTTGCGATGCAAGTGTATTACTTTGATGAGGAATTCTACTACACAGATCAGAGAGCTGAACATACATATGTTACCGATATTCTTGTGTTGGGTATTGGAATGGAAATACCAGAGCTTTGGTACAAGAGATTTTGGAAAGACGAAGAAATTGCAGTCCCACCGGAAGAAAAGAATCCTGTTGTTGTAGAGACTCCTGAGATTGTTCCAAAGGTTGAAGTGAAACCAGTTGTTAATATAGCCCAGAAACCAATTGTGAAAATTGAAAATGAACAAGAAAAATTTGATTGGAATTTCACTCAACAAACAAACGTCATGGGAATGGGAACAAGAAAAACAGAGTGTAGATACAAATATATCAGTAGGTATGAGAAAGCTTCAAAGGTAGAGTGTACTCTCCCTGAGCTAGAGAATCTTTCTTCTGAAATGATTGAAAAAGGCACCTACAAAGACATTTCTGTAAAGGGGAACATCTTCAGAGATACAGAGATTGCAATTGATATATATGCCTGTGATAGTAGCTTTTTCAAACCTTTAACTTGGTTTGATTGCTCTGAGAAATATATTGAAACAAAATATTTTCAGATACATCCCAATATACATATGAATATTGTAGTAGATGGAAAAAGATACAATCCTCTTTCTTTCTATTTAGATAGGAATACTTTTCATCTTCTGACACAGGTTTCAAAAACAACTAAAGTTAACAATATTGAGTTAGAGTATTCCACATATCTTAGGCTCTCAGATTACGGCATCTTTGAGAATTTACAAAAAACCTACACTGTACCAATCTCAATACAGAAAGCAGAACCAAATGAGCCCTCCAAACCATTCTCTTTTCCCTTCTCTTCTGTAGTTGGAGTATCTCAATGGCATGGATTTACACAGTATCAAAAACCTCATACTGGAATAGATTTTAGTGTAGTTAAAAAAGATACACTTGCAGTAGGAGATGGTTTGGTTGTAGGGAAAGGTTGGGACAGCTATTTCGGAAAGTGTCTGTCTGGAGGAAACTACCTTACAATTAAACATGACAATGGTATGTACACTGTTTACTTTCATCTTGAAGAAAGTTTCGTAGACGTAGGAAAAAGCGTTAAGAAAGGGGATCTAATTGCAAGAACCGGGAACAGTGGTTTTTGGAATTGCCAACCCCTTGCATACCATCTTCATTTTGAATTGAGAGCAGACAGATTGCAGAGTTCGCATGTCAATCCTGTGGAATATATTCAACAGGATTGGAGCAAAATTTTAACTGTAGGGTACAAGCAGAACCCAGGTAGACTGAGTGGAGACAATCCACATCCTGGTACTTAATATTTCAAATACATATATGCTTGAGCTAATCTTAAATATATTTTCGACAATTGTAATTTCTACTCAATTCTTTCTTGTTGAGGGTATTACCTCTCCCCAGCAAGTACTCTGGATTGATGAAACGAGGATTCTGTTTGTTGTAGAGGAAAAGATTCTTCAATACAATTCTAACAAGAGAGGGTATGAAAAGATTGGGGAAAGAAAAGTGAATGAGTTAGTAGGGAAAAGAAAGAATGGGGAATTACTTTTTTGTGAGTTTGAACATTTTACAATCTATTCTGAGGATGAGTTTTCTACAACATTTAAAGTAAAAAATGAAAAAGGGGAAGTTGAGAAAGAGTTCAAGTTCTTTGAGACAATAAGGCCTGTGTATATGAATGAGAAGTATATTGTTGCGGTTACTGCTGTTGATTTTTTAGAGCAACATGCGTACAGAATTGATATTGCAAGTGCAGAGAAGAAGGAGATGTATATTCCTCAAAAACAGATTTTCAGACCAGATATTCCAGAAGATATCTCAATTAGGAATATTTACGAGTATGAGAAAAAGGTATATGTCATAGAGGATATCTTCGGAAATGTATATATTTACAGAGCTTTGGATGCAATGAATATTATCAAACCAATATTGA
>CAZGKK010000015.1:0-14598 GCA_964526165.1 uncultured Candidatus Saccharibacteria bacterium
CTCTCACAGATTGGTAGTATTCCTGAACAATCTGAAGGGACAAACCACTTATGGGATGTGCAAAATACACAACTGGAATACGATTTAGGGATTCAAACATCTTTTCTCCTTTCTAGAGAATATCCTTTGTATCAATTTCTTAAAGAACAGTGAATTCTATCAAGAAATTGGCTTAAATTCAATGATTCTTACACGTCTTGGGTACAAATTCTTTTTCCAATTAAAGCTACCCTATACAACTGTTCTGCAACATTAATTATCCTTCCTTCACCATCATCAACAGACCAGGTAAGATCAATACCACTTAATTGAAGTGTGTCAGAGATATTAACTCCCTGTCCTTCAGGATTTTTTATCATTTCATAATCGGGATACTCTTCTTTAACAGCTTCCCATTCATCATTCATACAAGCTCGAAGGTGATTCTGCCAGTGTCTTGGATTAATCAGTGCCCTATCGGTCCAATTGGGATGAATTTCCTTCCTTTGAAGGTGAAAATCTCCTAAGGGAAATTTAAGAACCAAAATATGAATCGTATCCATCTCATACTCTTCAGAAATATGCTTAATATTAGGTGGACAATCATCTCTTACTCCAAAATTGGGACATCCTTTTTTGTGATTGTAATATGGTTGAGTACAAAGATTACTAACCACGTCTAAATCATGTGTTACTAATTGGGCATTTTCGATAATAAAGAATTTGGTGTCAAGTTTCTCAAATTCTATTTTTTGCCCAATTCCCATATTAATATTCTAGATATTTTTAATGGCTCTCCCATTTTTTGTGTTGCCTCATCTAACAGTGCAGAAATAGTCTTAGATTCATCTTTAAACCATTTTTGTTCTAACAAACACTTCTCGGAAAAAAACTTATTCAACTTCCCCTGCACTATCTTCTCCATCATCTCCTTTGGCTTTTTCTCAGCTTCAACCTCGGTTGCATATCTTCCCTTTAAATCTTCAAGAGTCTTTTCATCAATTGAATCTTTTGAAATGAATTCTGGCTTCATTGCAGCAACTTGCAATACAATTTCATGTACAAATGCTCTAAAATCTTCATTCTTAGCAACAAAATCCGTCTTACAAGTAACCTCTACCAATGCAACAAGTTTCCTATCACTTCCATGTACATAGGAATCAATTACTCCTTCAACTTTCTCATCAATATCCCCCTCTAACTCTTCATCCCATCCTCTTTCTTTGATTATTTCTACTGCTTTTTCAAAATCTTTTTCTGCCTCCTCGAAAGCTAACTTACAAAGACCTATTTTAGCTCCAGTTAAATTGTGTAATCTACCCATTACATCACTTCTTTCGTTAATATATTCTATTGCTTTTTTCATATCACCATCAGTTTTTACTAAAGCCTCCTTGCAAAGAGCCATTCCTGCAGAAGTCTTGTCTCGAAGAGTTTTAATATCATCTATTGTGATTTTTGCCATATATTTAGTTTTTCAAATTATCTACTTTATCGCTTTGAGAATATCTGCGACAGCTTTTTCACCAATTCCCTTGACCGCCATTAATTCTTCCTTTGTCATTTTCTTAATAGCTGGGACTGATTTTAATCCTGCATCATTCAAAGCTTTAATTACTCGTGCACTTAGACCTAAATCATCCATTCCCTTTTTGTCTTCTTTCTCTTTTACTTCTTCCGCTTTCTTTATCTCAGCATCAATATCTTTCTCTTTTTTTACAACTCTAACTACAGATGCACTGTTTGCAGAAGAAATCTTTCCCTCTCTCAATGCTTTCATTCTTTCTCTGTCTTCCTCTTCCATCTTTGCAATTCTTTCTTTCTCTTCGTTTGCTTCTTTCTCTAATTTAGCAAGCAAAGCTTCATTATCCCTTCTTAGAGATATTACTGAAAGAGAATTTTTTGATTTACCTACAACCTCTCCAAACAAATTTACAAACAATGCAATACTTTTTAAAGAGTCGTCGTTTGCTGGAATTGGGTAATCAATGATATCTGGATTACAGTTAGTATCGATTAAAGAAATGATTGGTATATTCATGTTTTGAGCTTCTTTGATTGCATTCTTTTCGACTGCACTATCCACTACAACGATTGCCTCCGGAAGCTTATCCATGAATTTAATTCCGCTATACATTCTATTTAATCTCTCAACATCTTTTTGAAGTAGTAAAATCTCTTTTTTTACAAGTCCCTTCCCCCCTCGTGCTATTTGCTCTTCCATTTTAACCAATGTTTGAACACTCTTCTTTATGCCTTCAAAATTTGTAAAAAGACCTCCTGGCCATCTTCTGTTGATGTAGAACATTCCACTTTTTTTTGCAACATCTTCAATGATTGTTGCTGCTTGACCCTTAGTCCCTACAATGAGGATATTTCCCTTTTCTGCAAAACCTTGGAGCTTTGTAAGTGCCTCTTCAAGTAAATCTAAAGATTTAACCAAATCAATGATATGGATACCGTTTCTAGTTTCGTAGATGTATTTTTCCATTTTAGGATCCCAAGCACTTTTCTTGTGTCCAAAATGTGCACCTACTTTAAGTAAATCTAGAAGTTCGGGCATTTGAAAACTTTTGTTTTTAGTCTCTGTTTTCTCTGAGACTACTGTTTTGGCGTCTGCCATATTTGTATTCCTTTCCTTTTAATTAATATTTCTGAAGGATATTTTCTATCCAGGATTGGTCAGAAATATATGAGATATATTAAACCGTTAGGATTATACACAACTGAGAGACTTTTGACAACCAAAGAGAGAATTAAATTTCTACTCTTCTCCATTCGTTTTCTGCTATGACAATATGGTCTAACAGAGAAAGACCGACAAGTTCAAGTGCTGCGCTGATTCTTCTTGTTATCTCTGCATCTTCCTGGCTTGGTGAGCTATCCCCTGAGGGATGATTATGTGCTATTACCACACTACTTGCATTCAACTCTAGCGCAGGAATGATTATATCTCTAGGCAGAACATTTACACTATCAAGACTTCCGATACAGATTGTTTTCTTGGATATTACTTCAAACCTTGAATTAAGAAAAAGTGCTACTACATGTTCCTGTTTCATCTTTCCAATTTGTTTCAAAGCTAAATATGCATCTTGAGAGTTTCTTACATAGATTTTTTCAACACTCCCAATTTCATACAATCTTCTTCCCAGTTCAATTCCACAAAGAATCTTCATTCCTGTTACTTCCCCTATTCCATCAATATTTCGAATACTGTCTAGGGTAATAATTTTCTTAGCTTCTAGAATACTTCTCATCCTAGAAATTAAACTTCTTGAAACTGAAAGAAAGTTTTTCCCTTTAATTCCCCTCCCAACAATGATGGCTAACAATTCCATATCTGAGAGGGAATCTATTCCCCTCTCGATGTATTTCTCTCTAGGAAGCATGAAGACATATTAGTCGAAAAATGTGAAATCAATATTAACTGGAAACTATTTCTTCACAAAAACGGCCTTCAAACTAATTCTTCCCTCAACCGTTTTGTCCAATCTTCTTGACTGTGTCGAAAATTCTGAGGTATCTCTCTTGCCTGTTATTTCATCTAACCAATATGAGAAGATGTAACCATCGTTAGCAACTGCTTCAACCTGAGTTGCATCCTCCCTAAACAACACTTCCTGTCTTTTTTCTCCAACAATTTTGCCACCAAATGTCGACTTGTAGCTGACAAGAACCTTTTTCCCATCGCATGTGTTGTAGGAAATACAGGATTTTCCCAAATCACAAGTGATTCTATCGTAGGACTCATTGTCCATTTGGAAATCTTCAACACAAGGACCAACACATTTATCAATACAACTACTTGCCTCGCTGTTTTTTGGTCCTAGATTATTTTCTTTGCTAATTGTCCAAAATAAGAAACCAGCACCAAAAAGAAACAGAAAGCCAATGATTACAGAGCCTACTACTCTTACTTTGCTTGTTTTAATTAGAGATTGAAGACTTTCCATATATATTGATGATAGTATTGAAGTCGTTTTTTGTAAAGATAGAAGAGGAATAAACAGAACCTATTTTTTTGACTTCTTCTTTCTCTTCCCTGAAGAGTGTTTTGCATTCTTAATGTATTTACATGCTGGATAGTTACTACATCCAACAAAGGTTTTACCCCATTTACTTCTTCTTTCAACAAGACTATGTCCACATTCAGGACATTTCTCCTTCAAAAGCAATGGTATTATACCTTTGCATTCTGGGTAATCTTCACAAGCCCAAAATTTTCCATATTTCCCACTCTTCAAAACAACACCTTTGCCACATTTTGGACATTTGCTTTGCTTCTCATACTTTTCAAAATCAATTTCAATTGCACCTGAAAGATCCTTCATTCCTTTACACTCTGGGAATTTCGCACAACTCAAAAATTTCCCATACCTACCGACCCTAACTACCATTTCTCCTCCACACTTAGGACATTTTTCATCAGATTTACCTAAAATTACTACGTCTTCCTTCTTGACATTCTTTTCTGCTGATTCAATACCACTCATTAACATTTTGTATTCCTTGTCTATCACAGGAACATACTTTTTCTTACCCAAAGAAATATCATCTAATTCATCTTCTACACCTGCTGTATATGCATAATCAACAAGTCTCGTGAAATTTTTCCTAAGGAAATTGGTCACCAACCTTCCTACATCAACCGGCATAATTGCTTTTCCATCTTTTACAACATACCCTCTTGCTAAAATTGTTGAAATTATGGTGGCATATGTTGATGGCCTCCCTATACCTAATTCTTCTAGTTTTTTGATTAAAGATGCCTCAGTATATCTTGCTGGTGGCTGAGTATATTTCTGCTCATTCTCAAATTTGACTTTTTCTAACACATCATCCTTTTTTACTTCGTACATTTCCTGTAAATCTTCACTCTCACTTTTAACATACAATACTTTTCTGAAACCCTCAAAAAGTACTCTTTCACCACCCATAACAAACTCATACTCTGGAGATTGTAAATCTTGCGGTAAAAGGGAAACTGTCAAAACTTCCACTTCTTTACTACTCATTTGACTAGATACAGTCCTTTTCCATATCAATTCATACAATTTCCCAGCAGAATCACCTAATTCAGAAGCAACCTTCTTTGAATCTACCCAAAAATCAGATGGTCTTATTGCCTCATGAGCCTCCTGTGCATTCTTTGATTTCGTTTTGTAGAAATTTGGTTTCTCAGGAACATATTCTTTTCCAAACCTTTCCTCAACTAGTTTTCTAATACTTTCAATTGCCTTGCCCCCCAAAAACACAGAATCCGTTCTCATATATGTGATATAGCCGGCTTGATAGAGCTGTTGCGCAACACCCATTGTTCTTTTTGAAGTGAAACCAAGACCATTGTAAGCAGATTGCTGAAGTGTTGAGGTTGTAAATGGAGGAAAAGCGTGTTTGTTTAATCTTTTTTTAGAAACATTCTTTACTACAAATTTACTGTTTCCAATTTTCTTTTCAAATTCTTCAACCTCGTCTTGGGTCTTCGGGATATATTTCTTTCCGTCTTTCCTTTGAAGTTTTGCCTTGAGAAGATGTTCCTGGTCATCTTTAACAACAACAGATACTTCCCAATACTCTTCTGAATTAAATGCTTCTCTATCTTCTTCCTTTTCTACAATCAATCGCAAAGCAACAGATTGTACTCTACCTGCAGAAAGTCCATACCAAATTTTTTTCCAAAGAAGCTCAGAAAGCTTGTAACCTACTAATCTATCCAAAACTCTTCTTGCCTTCTGAGCATTTACCAAATTCATATCTATCTTAGAAGGTTTTGAAATCGCTTCCTTAATTACACTCTCTGTTATCTCATGGAAGGTAACCCTATTTGCCTCTTTTATTCCTAATTCATTTGCAGTATGCCATGCAATAGCCTCTCCTTCTCGATCAGGGTCCATTGCTAAATATACTTTACCATTTTTTGGAATTGCTCTTTTCAAATCTTTTACTATTTTTCCTTTCCCATATATTTGCTCCCAAAGAGGTTCGTATTCTTTCTCAACATCAACTCCCAACTTGCTTTTTGGCAAATCAATGATATGCCCAACTGTTGCTAAAACCTTAAAATCACTTCCCAAATACTTGTTTATGGTCTTAGCTTTTGAAGGAGACTCAACAATCAACAAATTATTGTAAGTCTTTGCTTTAACAATTTTTTCTGTTGTTTTCTTAGTTTTGGATTTTGCCATATTCGTGTATTATACCACCTTAATATTTTTTGACCTCAATTAATTACTAAAAGGTAACCTGTTCACCTACTATTCCCACTATTTCTTTCATATCCTCTACACTGGTAATTATATTCGCTCCCTGCTTAGCTAAAATGTTACATCCCCGAGAGACTTTACTTGTTATATTCCCCGGAACTACATACACATCTCTGTTGTAATCTAATGCTAATTTGGCTGTAGTTAACGAACCACTCTGCTCTCCAGCCTCAATCACAATCGTCTCGGGGGATACCCCAGCGAGTATCCTGTTTCTTTGTATGTAAAGATGCCTAAACCATTTTTCTCCCTGGGGAAATTCAGCCAGTATCAAACCCTTTTTCCAAATCTCTTTCAAAAGCAACTTATTCCTTCCAGGTATTGCTGTGTCTATTCCCCCAGCAACAACAGCCATTGTTTTAATGCCTCTCTCTAAACAAATCCTGTGAACATATTCATCTACCCCGACAGCCAAACCACTAACAACAACAATATCCAAATCTCTAATGAATTTTCCTAACAGCATTTTTACAACCACTTTCCCATATTTTGTCATCTGCCTAGTTCCTACAATGGTGATAAATCTTTTCGAAAGAAGGGAAATATCTCCGTAACAGTAAAGAAGATTTGGACAATCTGGGATTTGCTTTAAGAGTGAGGGAAATATCCCATCTCTTTTATATATTTTTTGCACAATTCAATATACCCAGCAGATATGAACTTTGGATTAACTACAACTTTCCGTTCTCCTTCATCCAAACTATCATTTCTTTTGCCACTTTAGCAGTGTTGTAACTCTGTCCACCATCTTCCAAGAAGATGGTTAATACATATTTGGGATTGTCATATGGGAACACTGTGGTAACCCAAGCATGCGTATGTTCGTATTCGCCCTTTATGTTTAACTTCCCAAATTCAGCAGTACCTGTCTTTGCCGCTACAGTCAAGCCAGGAATCCCCGTCAAACCACGAATTGTTGCTCTAGGACCATTTACAGCATTCCACATCCCTTCCAATACTGTTGAAAGGGATTTTTCTGACAAAATATTCTCCTTAAGTGGTGGAAATTGAATCTCTTCCTTTTTCTTTCTTTCATTCTCAAAAGTTTTCGCTAAATGTGGGGTATTTAGCTTTCCCCCATTAGCAATCGCAGATGTCCAATTCGCCATCTGAATAGGGGTAACCAAAGTAATTCCCTGACCTATTACTGAGTTACAGGAATCTCCTTCAGGATACCAAACTGGCTCCAACCAAGGACTTGTCTTTGCAAGCTCAATCTTGTTCTCAGGAGACGGCAATCTACCCGGAGCCTCTCCTGGGATATCAATCCCTGTATATTCCCCTATACCAAATTCCTCAATATATGGAACAAGGGCATCCATATTCCATTTTCGTATCATTTCACAGAAGTAAATGTTTGAGGAAACTGAAATTGCATCAATTAAATTCAAAGGACCGTAGGAATGATTCCCATATTCTTGAAATGGCGAACCCGCAGTAAAGGTGTATCCTGCTCTGCTTACATATACAGTATTTTTTGTTAACACACCTGCCTCCAAACCACCTGCTGCAACTATCGTTTTGAATGTAGAACCCGGGGGCATTTGAGCAGCTATGGATCTGTTTAGAAGCGGATTTCTAGGATTTTCAAGTAACTCATTAAATTGGCTCTGTGAAATTCCTCCTACAAAAAGATTATTGTCATATCCCGGATTGGAAACAAGTGCAAGAAGTTCACCAGTATGGATCTCTTCTATTATGGCTGAACCTCCGATAGCTTTGTAATCTAAAACAGCTTTTTCCATAAGCTCGTAAAGCTTCTGTTGTGTTTGAATATCAATCGTTAGATACAAATTCTCGCCTGAAATTGGTTCCTTAAGAACATATCCTTCTTCTTGAACCCTTCGACCAAGAGAGTCAACCTCCCATGCAATTTCCCCATCCTCACCTATCAACCTTTTATCATATTCTTTCTCTAAACCTGTTCTTCCTACAGTATCCGTAGAATCGACATACGACAATTTGAGTAAATCCTCAGCAGTTACCGTTCCCGTGTAACCAAGAATATGTGAGAAAGCTATTCCCGAAGTATATTCCCGTTTACTCCCACTATCAATGTATACACCAGGTAATTCATTTGATGCGGCCTTAATTTTGATTGCTATATCATCATTAATATTTTTCGCAACAAGTATTTCGGTAAAATATGTATTCTCTTTATATTGCGAGTATATCTTTTCAGACAAAGAAGAAAACTGCGAATCAGTTTCTAGTATTTCTTCCTTCCAAAGATCCCCGATTATACCCCCGAGGGTATCACAGGCCTGTTCGAGGTTTTCCGTATCAACATATCCGTTTTTGTCCAAGTATCTCTCGACAGAGATATATACATTCATAGATGCAACATTTTTTGCTAACAACGCACCGTTCCTATCCAATATAACCCCCCTATATGCGCTCTCTTTTCTTATTCGCAACTGATTGTACTTTGATCTCTCAAGCATTTCCTCTCCCTTGTTAACCTGCAACTGAGATATATGATAAAGAAGAAAACTGAATATTGTGAAGAAGACCAGGAACAAGATAACAAAGTTCCATTCTGAATTAGTACTAACCTCCTCGTTCTTTTTAAGGCCCCCTTTCAACGTGCGAAAAAGATTCTTAGCGTTAAATTTGTACTTTTTAACACTTTTCCTCTTGCTTACACTTTCAAGTTTTTTTGAAAATTTCAACTCCATTCTCTTATTTTAATCGAATTTGATTACTATTCCCTCTTTTACGAAATTTCTCAATGACCAACTCTCCACCCCAAACAAGAAGAGTTGTGATTACTGTTTTAATCAAAATTGCAAATACTGTTTTCCAATCACAAAAACCCAAAGTGTTGGACAGTAATACTGTAGTTAAAAGGCATCTTGAGAGAAAGTAGGAAAAAGAAGCAATGAAGGTGGCAATATACATTGAAATACCCTCCTCAACAGAGGTTATGAACGAAAGAAGATAGAAAATTAAGGAAGGAATGAAGAGAAACAGAAGGTTAGTACCTAAACGATTGTGCAAAACGACATCCAGTATCACAGATAGAACTAGAAGCAAGGGCATGAGTACTTTTGGGTCAATTCTTCTTCTTAAAAGCAAAAAAATTGAAAAAGAAAGATTGAAATTGAAAAGGAGAAGAAAAAGATTTTCAATGAAAACAAGGGCAAATGAGGCTAAAATTGTTCCAATGATTTGTATTATTAATATCATAGTTTTCCCCCCTTTAAAGCAACAAAAACAGTCATTAAATCCGAATATTCAACAAAAGGTGTTACCGTACCGCTTCTTGAGGTCTCTGCTGGATTAGAAGACAGGTTAGATAATCTACCAACAACTAAATACTGCCCAACTTTGGAATCATTTGTTATTACAATATCGCCCTCTTTGACAGAAGAAGTGGTTGATATGTTTTCAATACTAATATGGTTACCAACTCCTTTGAGCACTGCTTTACTCAATACAACAGAATTTTCTGATATCACTCCACTCTCGGCACCTACAGAAGTAACAAATACCTCGAAACTACTATTTTTTGAATATGGCAATACAACAAGAGATCCATTCTCATCAGCCTGTTCGACAAGACCTACAAACATATTACCGAAAGAAACGGTGTCACCAACTTCTACCCCTTCTCTTCTCCCAATATTTAATCGCAATGTACCAGTGTCACTTCCTACAACTTTGGCTTTAAAAAAATTCAATCCTTTATTTCCTAGATTTAATTGCTTCTCTAAGGCATTTCTTTCTTCAAGAAGTGTTTGGTAGTATGCATTGTTTATGTCTTTTTCGTAGATATCTATTTTCATTTTGTTGTATTCTTCCTTAAATTTCGAGATTGAGAAAATCGTTGTAATGTATTCCTTCAAATTATTTCCAAGTTCACTCCCAGCAAAAGAAGCCGGTTCATACAAAAAAGATATTCCTTTTCGGACTGGAGAAAGAAGATTTCTTGAATCAAGAACTACAAAAAAAAGTATTGCAGGTATAATCATTAACAAAAAAAGCTGTTGTGCAGAAAAAGAGAAAGATTTCTTGTATTTTTTCATTTAATACAGAATTAAACTAATTCTTCCCAAGATCTTTGGACCCTATCAAGCAATTCTATGTGATCAAGCATCAAAGATGTTCCCCTTGCAGCTGCTGAGAGTGGATCTTCTACAATTTTGACTGGTAATTCAAGTTCATTTGTCCAGAAAGTATCTAAACCTCTTATCAAAGCACCTCCACCGGCAACATATACTCCTGAAGCTACTAAATCTTTCAGAAGCTCTGGTGGTGTTTCTTCAATTGCATCTTTAACAGCTTCCGTGATTAATGAAATGGTATTCATGATGGCCTCCCTTACTTCAATACTACTCAATTCGATTGTTTTTGGTAAACCCGTAAGTAAATCTCTTCCCTGTACTGGATATTTTTTCTCTTTCTTAAGGGGCATCGCTGAGCCCATCATTATCTTTATATCTTCTGCACTTCTCTCCCCTATTAACATGTTGTATTTACTTTTTACATAGTTGATTATGTCCTGATCCATTTCATCCCCAGCCACTTTCATTGTTTTGTCAACAACCATATCTCCTAAAGAAAAGATTGCAATATCAGTCGTTCCTCCTCCAAGATCGATTATCATACTTCCAGAAGCATCTTCTATGGGTAGACCAGCACCAATAGCTGCAGCCATTGCTTCCTCTACTACATAGACCTTTCTTGCTTGAGCTGTCTTTACAGCATCGATTACAGCCTGTCTCTCGACTTCTGTTACCGAAGAAGGTACTCCAATGATGACCCTAGGTCTTTGAAGCTTGAATCCTTTTGTAAAATACTTGTGAGCTTTTGTAATGAAATGATGAATCATAGCCTGGGTTGTATCAAAATCGGAGATAACCCCATCCCTTAGAGGTCTTACAGCAACAATGTTACTTGGAGTTCTTCCAATCATCTGTCTTGCATCTTTCCCTACAGCTAATACCATTTTAGTTCTTTTGTCTATCGCAACAACAGAGGGTTCTGAAACAACAACCCCATGATTTCTCATGTATACCATTGTATTAGCGGTACCTAAATCGATACCCAAGTCGTATGTAAAAAATTTCCAAAAGGAATCCATCAAAGCCATTAGTAAAAAATGTATACAATTAATTGTTAAATGATTCTATCATTTATTCAAAAACCCGTACATATGCATGAGGGATTAAAGTACACTGGGAGAAATATGTTGTTGAGAAAGTTTAGGATTTATCTTTGAGAAGTTTGTAACACTTCATACAAACATCTACTTTTGTTGGAGTTCCCTCTATTTCAACATTAATACTCCTAAGATTAGGTTTGAAAACTCTCTTTGTCTTTGGAGCTTTGTATCTCCACCCAACTGAGTGTTTGTGCTGAATTCTGTTTCCAGAAACTGTAGATTTTCCACATAGTTCACATATCTTTGCCATAGCGTTGCATTATATATTAAGAAATTAAGATTGGCAAGAACTAATATTCGAATCTTCCTTTAAAATCTTTTTTACCTCCTTGATATCATTCCATTCATATTCTTTTTGTCCAAAACAAAGAGATTCTTCATGTGCCTTACCTGTAACTATTACCACATCTCCTTCCTTTGCAATTGAGAATGCTCTTAGCAGAGCATCTTTCCTGATTTTTACATTCAAGGAATCATCATCATATCGAATTAATTTTGCCTTTTTGTTTTCACTCTCTTCCCAACCTCTTGTAATTTCGTCGTTAATTTCTTTTAAACTCTCAAGTCTCGGATCCTCAGCTGTAAGGATTGTAATATCTGCATATCTCCTTGATATTTTCCCCATCTCATACCTCTTTGAAGTATCTCTTTGTCCAGCACAACCGAAAACATGTATTACCTTGCCTTCTTTTCCCTTCAAGTTTCTAGCAGAATCCAATGCATTCAAAAGAGCATTCGAGGTATGCGCAAAATCAACAATTACTACAAAAGGTGTATTTTTCAATATCTCCATTCTTCCCGAAACTGGGGTGAAATTATTCATACTCCTAAGGCTACTTTCTATTGATACACCCTCTTTAAGACACATACTAACAGCACAAAGGAAGTTACTAACATTGTATTTCCCTAACATTTGAAGGGAAGCATCTACTCCATTTAATTTAAATCTTATTCGATTTGATTCTTCAACAATTTCGGAAGCTTGGATTCTTGCTTTTTGCGAAATACTGTAATCTATATTGCCAGATGTAAGGGTTGAAAGTATTTCGTATGATTTGTCATCACGATTTAAAGTCACACTTCCTTTATCTTGGAGATGCTCCCTAATCAGAAGTGATTTGGCATAACAGTAATTATCCCATGTTTTATGGTAATCCATATGGTCAGAAGAAATATTGGTATACCCAAGGTTGTCGAACTTCAACCCAGCTAGCCTTCCCTGCTCCAAACCATGAGAGGTTGCTTCAATAATCATATGGGTACAATTTCCCTTTTCTGCTTTTTTAATTAATTCAAACAGATTTTGAGCAGTTGGGGTTGTAGTATGGAAACCTGTATCTATTTGTTCATCGCCAATATATGCAGCTACCGTTGTAATTAAAGCTGGCTTAAATCCAGAACTTTTAAGAATATGGTAAATCATAGTACAGGTTGTTGTTTTCCCATCTGTTCCTGTTACAGCCAAATATCTCATTTTTTTTGAATCGATATTAAAAAGTGGGGCTATTTCTGACTTTACAAAAGCATCTATCTCTTTCTTATTTAACCTTTTCCTTTCAAATTCATTTATTAGAAAATGGTAAAATGCCCCTACTTCATATTTCTTAAGGTAAGGATTAGAAGTAAAGACTTTCTCCTGAATAGAAATTGGTAAGTCTGCAGAATAAATTAACAAATCCGAATTAATTTTTTCCTCTTTTTCTGGATTTCGATACTGTATCTTTGCACCAAATTTCTCTAATTCTATAGTTTTATCAGTTTCTTTAATATCAAAACCGTGAACATCTATGCCCAAAAAGAGGAAATATTTTGCTAAAAAAAAGGAGCCTGCCCCACCAATACCAAGCATGGTTACCCTTTTTATATCCTGACTCTTCATTTCTTTAATATTCCTCATTATATTACACAAAGGAAGGAACTGGTATAATGGATCATGAATATTTTTACTTCAGACATGTTGTATTGGATTTTATTCGCAATACCATCAATATTAATAGCTTCTACTTTTCATGAGTATTCTCATGCTTGGACAGCAACAAAGCTTGGAGATTTAACATCTAAAGTAAACGGAAGATTAACTTTAAATCCTCTTAAACATATAGACCCTCTAGGGGCTCTTTGCATGGTATTGCTCAAATTTGGATGGAGTAAACCTGTTCCTATAAATGAATACAATTTTGAGAATAGAACTAGAGATACGGCGTTAGTCTCCATTGCTGGGCCACTATCAAATATTGTTTTACTTCTAGTAGTATCTCTTCTGAATTATCTTTTTAAACCAACAGGAGCGTTAGCTGTGTTCTTTTTGACATTTGCTATGGTAAATATTGTATTAGCAATATTCAATTTACTTCCAATTCCACCACTTGACGGGCATAAGATTGTTAGAGCTTTTTTACCACAAAAAGCAAGATACTACTGGGAAGATCTTGAGAAGTTTCAAATCGTATTTCTAATAATTATACTAATCCCAATCTTCCCTTTTGGCTCAATAGTGTCTCTAATTATGTCCAATACTTCAAGCTTGCTATTAAAAATTCTAGGCTTCTTTTAGTGGGACTACAGGCCGAAACCTATTGGATTTACTTTTTTTCTCATGGGATAATAGATTGCTCTAGAAGAATATAGGCGGTTTCATAGCTCCACAAAAAAGAGCTAGGGATTCCAAATTGATATAATAGCTCAGCCTCTTGGGGTTGAGTTGAGGAAACCCACCTATCTTTAAGAGCTCTATGACTCTGCCTTCTTCTAGGGCATTTATTCTCCCCCTTTAAAGTACTCTTACTATCTTTCTTAGATTGACTATTTTATCAATATATAATAAACTTCTTTCTGAATGCCCGAGTAGCTCAGTTGGTCAGAGCAGCTGTTTTGTAAACAGCAGGTCGAGAGTTCGAATCTCTCCTCTGGCTCGTGCAGAGATGGCGGAGTGGTCAAACGCGGCGGACTGTAAATCCGCTCCCTTCGGGGTACATTGGTTCAAATCCAATTCTCTGCATTTGCACATCTAATCTTAATCAAAAATATGATGTCAGAAATTGTTGGTGTACTTTTTTTTGTTCTCTCAGCCCTAGGTGGTCTCCTCTTTATTGGAGGAATAATATACCTAATAGTGTTTTTAACCCGAAATAAGGACAAAAAAACAAATTTCAATATGAATACCCTACTCCACATCTATTTCTATGT
>CAZGKK010000016.1:0-9992 GCA_964526165.1 uncultured Candidatus Saccharibacteria bacterium
TCAAATATTTCTAAATGTTTTAATAGAATAGCAAATCTCTCTTCTTTAGATATCTCCCCACCTTGTTTCTTTTTTTCTTCAGAAAAAAGCCAAGGATTATTTAGTATAGCTCTTCCAATCAAAACCCCATCTACTTTATACTTTTTTACATATTCCTCAGCCTGTTTTCTATTTCTTATATCACCATTACCCAAAACAATCGTGTCTGGCGAAATTGCATCTTTAAGCCTTACAGATTTTGCAATCTCATCCCACCTTGAGGGAGTAGAGTAGCCCTCTTTTGATAATCGTCCGTGAACCGAAATCAAATCTAGTTTCTTTTCTAACAAAAATCCGATCCATTCTTCAGTTTCAATTTTGTCAAATCCGATTCTTGTTTTGACACTTACAGGAATCTCTCCTGCACTCTTCTTTACGGTATCAATTATTTCTCCAGCCAGTATTCTGTCATTAATTAAAGCAGATCCTCTGCCTCCCGAAAGAACATCCCTAACTGAACAACCCATATTGATATCTATGCCATCAGGTTTCAAGCATTTTATCTCCTGTATTGTTTTTGCATAGTACTCTGGAATATTTCCCCAGAGCTGAAACACAATTGGCCTTTCGGTTTCTCTGAACATAAGACGGTGCGAGACTTTTTCTTTACCCTTTGAACAAAACCCCTCTACATTAAGAAATTCTGTGAAAAACAAATCGGGTTTACCAATCTGAGAAAGGACCTGTCTAAAGACAGTGTCAGTTACACCCTCCATAGGAGAAAGCCCAAGAATCAAACCTCTCTTTTCTAAAATCCTCTGATAAATATTTCCCATCCTCTGATTCTATCACATCAGGTCAGATCTAGGCCTCGCCTTGATTAACACCCTGTTCATGTTCTCTAACCGCTCCCTGGCACTTAGTTTTTTCTCTCTCCATTCACAGCCCGACCCAAAACTTTTTACATAATTTAAAGCCGAGGTCTAGGGAGCCCAAGTAAAAGGTAAAATCTTAAGATTAAATGTTTGTTGCCTAGGGCGAGGTTTGGTCCTCGTCTCTTGCAACAGTGAGGGATTTAACATAAACTGTTATTAAGAAAACTGCCCAAATGGAACCTCAGAAAATCCAAAACAATCCAGGATCTCAGCTTATTAGATTTGAAAAAACAGATTCTTACTTTCAGATTCTCATTTTTTTCATTCAGGACTTCCTAAACTGGTGGTATATTAAAATGCCTGTAAGACACTTGAGAATCCTCGCACGATTGTCCGTTATTGTAGATGACAACCTCTCAATATCTATTCTCTTCAAAAATTTCTTTGTTCCCTGGCATAGAGACTACTCAATTATAGGATATTTCTTCGGCTTTATTATTAAAATTCTCTACCTCCCAATTGCCTGCGTAATTTACTTAACAGCAATGATATTTTACATTGCAATAATACTTATTTGGCTCATATTACCAGTTGCAACTATTGTATTCACAGTAACTTCAATATTTTAAAAATGGAAATAGAATTTGGAAGCAAACAAAAAACAATAACAGGATTACACAACAAGCAAAGGAATACTTTCTCGGTATCAAAAAGAGGACATCCTTTACCAGAGAATGAAGATCACTCAATATTTCTTTTGACTAGAGACCATTTCTTCTCTATATCTACACCGCAAATTTCCTACCTTTTAAGTAGTAATCCAAAGTATGAAAAATTTGAAAAAGTAAAAAGTCTAATTAGTAATATCCTCATTGTTCCTGGTTTGTTCATAACAACTGGGTATATCCTCAAATTTGCAAATGTACTTGAAAGGAGTCCTCAAATTGAGAATTTTCTTAATCTTAAAATAACTAATGTTCTTTTTGGGATATCCCTTTTTTCAATTCTTCTCCTTTGGCACTCCTTTTACGGAGACAGAGACGACCAACTTCAACTTCCATTAATAAAGAAAATTCCTCAAAGAGATATAGATGAGATAAACACTATTGGATTTAAATTCGGAAGGTATTCAAATATTGATATCGCTAAATATATTTCTTCTGAAGCTATCGAATTACTCTCTGACTTTACGCTAAATGGAAGTTTAAATACCTACCAATGCTTCAAAATATTAATAAAGGAAAATTTCGAAGTTCAACAAATGATTAGAAGAAGTGGAGCAACATTTGATGAAGAAAAACTAGAAAAGGCTGGAATTTCATCTGAAAGTGTTCCAAATCTTGAATTCTCCGCCTTGCGAGGCCTCTTTGTTTACGCGATTGAAGAAGCTCTTTTAACTGAAAGCAAGATAGTTAAGCCAGAACATATATTTTTAGCAATTTCCAAAATATTCCCACAGATAACAAAAATGCTTCAAAAAGAAAATATTAATATTGATATTTTTAGAGAAATTGTAAAATTCCAAAACTACTTAGATCAAAGAATTGCCAAACCACTTAACCCTGACCATCCGTACTATCGAAAAGGAGGAATAGGAAAAGGTATAATTTTTGGTTACACCTTCATTCTTAGCCATTTTAGTAAAGAGATTAACAAAGAGATTGCCGAGACTAATGATATTTTTGGTATTGGACATGACGAGGAAGTTGAAAATTTGTTGTCCACACTTGGGAAAATTACAAACAAGAATGCCCTACTAGTAGGAGAGCCTGGGGTAGGAAAATCAAGTATCATTTTAGGTCTCGCCCAAAAAATAAATAAGGGGGATGTACCTCTCCAATTAAAAGACAAAAGAATTATTGAATTAGATATTAATGCTTTAATTGCTCACTCACAAAATGCAGGGAGTATGGAAGAGTTAATGATAAAAGCAATGACAGAATTATCCAAAGCAGGAAACACAATTCTTTACATAGACGAAATTCAACAGATTATTCCTACTAAAGCATCTGAAAGTGGACATACAATTGCAGGAATGATGCTCCCATATGTGTTAAACAGCAAATTCCCAATAATCGGAAGCATCAACTATTCTGACTACAAAAAATATTTTTACGGGAACGAGTCTTTACGACAAAGTTTTACGAATATTGAGACTAAAGAAATTTCTGCAGCAGATGCACTAACAATTCTTGAAAGCAAAATACCTTCACTAGAAGATAACTTTAATTGCTTTATTACTTTTCCAGCCCTAGTCGCTGCGGTTGAGATTTCTCAAAGATATATAAAAGAAAGGAAACTGCCAAGTAGTGCCGTTCAAACTATTGAAGCAGCCTGCTCGTGGGCTCAAGCAAATGGGGTTCAGAAAATTACTTCTGAACATGTTTCAAAGGCAATTTCCTTGCAGAAGAATATCAACATAAACGAAATAGACCAGGAGGAAAGTAATAAATTGATGAAGCTAGAAGAGAATATTAAAAACAGAATAGTGGGACAAGATGAAGCTGTTACCGTGATTTCAGAGGCATTAAGGAGAGCTAGGGCTGATATTAGGAATCCAAACAAGCCTATTGGCTCATTCCTTTTCATTGGTCCAACTGGCGTAGGTAAGACTTACTTAGCTAAAGTAGTTGGAGAAGAATATTTTGGTATCGAAGATACGATAATTAGATTAGACATGTCTGAATATCAAGAAGTTGCAAGTGTAAACAAATTTCTTGGTACTTCCCAAGGAGATAGCCTCTTAGGTCAAACCGAGACCTCCTTAATCGACAAGATCAAAAGGAATCCCCATACTGTTGTTCTTTTTGATGAGATAGAGAAAGCACATCCTGACATATTAAATCTTTTCCTTCAGATTTTTGACGAAGGAAGATTAACAAGTAACCAAGGAGAAACTGTAGATTTTACCCATGCCATAATCATCTGTACAAGTAACATTGGAAGTAAAATTCTTCTTGATTCGCTAAGCGACCATTCAGTAATGTGGGAAGAAGCAAAAGAAAGAGTATTGCTTGAATTAAGACAGTCCTTAAAACCAGAATTACTAAATAGATACGATGACATCATTGTATTCCAACCTCATGATGTCAGCAACCTCTCTAGCATTGCCACACTCGAATTAAATGTTCTTGCAAAGAGACTTGCAGAAAAGGAAATTACTGTAAGATGGTCTGAACAAATTCCAATGTTAATTGCAAACAAAGCCAATGACCCAGGAAATGGTGCTAGACCACTTAAACGATATATTCAAGACAAAATAGAAGGACAAATAGCTAAAGGAATAATTGAGCAAACATTAAAACCTGGGGAAGTTGTTGAAATAAAGGAAAGCTGGATAACATAATTAAAGTCATTGAAAAATATCTTTCAATCCAATATAATCTGAAGGTTAATATATATTCTAAATAAAAATGGGAGCACTACCAAAAAGAAAAATATCGAAGGGAAGAAAGGGACGAAGAAGATCACATAATGCATTGAAACTTACAGGTGTTTCAAAATGTCCAAAATGTGGAGTCTTAAAAAAGAGCCATTTCGTCTGTCCTAATTGTGGAACTTACAAAAAGTAATTATGAAGAGATCAACAGATCCAAGACATCTAGCCAGAATTCTTTCTTTACAAGGATTGTTTTCTAAGTTCTTTACTCAAGGAGAAATAGAAATGGAAATGATTCCTATTCCTGATTTGCTCACGATTGATGAGATTGAAGAATATGACAAGGAATTGTTTGAAAAAATTACAGAAGGCGTTATAGAAAACAGAGCACACATTGATGGGATTATTGAAAGATATGCACCGCAATGGCCAATTAAACAAATGAAACTTGTAGATTTACAAATATTACGAATGGCAATTTTTGAAGGTTTTATCTCTGAAATAACACCACCAAAAGTAGCTATCGATGAGGCAATAGAGATTGCTAAAGATTTTGGTGGAGAGAGTAGTGGTAAATTTGTAAATGGTGTGTTAGGAGCAATATATGAAGAAGTTAAAGTAAAAGAAGACTAAAATGGAGTTTGACAAAGAATTAGAAAGTAAGATAGGAGTTCATTTTAAGAATATTAAACTTCTTGAAACTGCTTTTACTCATAGATCCTATCTTAATGAAAATAGAGGAAAAAATCTTGAAAACAATGAAAGACTTGAATTCTTAGGTGATGCTGTTTTGGAATTAATAGTTTCCTCTAACCTCTACCACAACTATGCAGACAAAGCAGAAGGTGAGCTTACTAGTATTCGTGCAGCAATTGTAAGAACCGAAAGTTTGGCAGAAGAAACTCAAAAATTAGGCGTAGGAAAATACTTGAGAATGTCTAAAGGGGAGAAAGAATCTGGTGGAGAAGAAAAGCCCTATCTTTTAGCAAATCTTTATGAAGCAATAATGGGCGCAATCTATCTTGATTCGGGATATATGGAGTGCTTACATTTCGTCGAGAGAACTTTGTTTAAAAAGATAAAGAAAATAATTAAAGAAAAACTTTTCATTGACCCTAAAACGAAGGTACAAGAAATCATGCAAAGAAAATACAGGGTCACACCTACTTATGAAATTCTCAAAGAAGAGGGCCCTGATCATAGCAAATCGTTTACTGTCGTTTTGTATATGGGAGATAAGAAGTTCGCACAAGGAGTAGGTGCTAGTAAGCAAAAAGCGGAAGAGAATGCTGCAACAAATGCTATAGAGATTTTTGAAAAGGAATAGATACCTTGAATTAACTAAGTTCTTTTGATACAATTCATCACTATGTTAAAAATAAGATTAAAAAGAGTAGGCAGAAATAAAGATCCTTACTACAGAATTGTAGTCATGGAATCTTCTCAACCAAGAAATGGTAGAACTAAGGACGAAATTGGAGTTTACGATCCTAGAAAGAACATATTTGAGGTTGATAAGGCTAAAGCAGAGAGTTGGCTTCAAAAAGGAGCACAACCAACTGATACAGTTGCGCAATATTTTGTAAAAGCTGGACTTTTAAAAAAGTTGCACAGAGGCTCAACTAAACCTAATACTCAGAAAAAAGAGAAAAAGGCAGAAGAGTAGTATATAATTAATTTAGATAATATATTACCAATATAAGCATGAAAGAATTACTAGAGTATATTGTTAAGTCAATAGTAAATAATCCTGATGCAGTAGAAATCGAGGAAAAGGAAAGTGTTGATTTCCCAGGTTTAACTATTCTTACAATAAATGTAGCAGAAGAAGATAAGGGAGTAGTGATAGGAAGAAAAGGAAGAACCATTAATGCTATTAGAGATTTAATAACTATTAATGCAATTAGAACAAACAGAAGAGTTAAGGTATTGATTAAGGATAGCGAAAGAGATAACGAAAGAGCAAAAGAAGTAACAAAGAAAGAAACTGTAGAGTCAGATGACAGTATTTTTGAAGACGAGATATAATTAATCGCTAACTGGAGAATTTAATTTCTTAGCTTTATCTTTAAGTATTTCCATGACCTCAGGAAATTCGGTATAGACTTTAACTGGTCTATATATATTTACTATAACATCCTGTTCTTCTGATATGTAATAGCCAGTAAGGGAAAGCTCTAACTCCCAAACATCAGCACTCATTTTCATTTCTATATTCCTTGGAGACACAATATATGGAGAAGATAAGTATAAGTTATCGAGGAAAGAGAGAACATCCTCCAATGTGCCCTTGTATGCCAAAGGACCATTAACTCCTTTATAACTATTTGCTTCTTCTTCCTCTTCCTGTTTGGAACCTGCAATATTAACGTCACTTGCTGAAATCGAATCTGATGTTAAATTCTTTATTCTTGCCAACTCATCAATGTAGTAAAGAAAGCTTGAAACCTTTAACGTCCTTGGTATTACAGTTTTTACCTCAATCAAATCCTCTGACATAGTTTCTTCAGAAATACTTTCTACCGTCGTTTTCAATTTAGTTAATTGCTCTTGCTTTGATTTAATACTTTTCAACTCATTTCTATATTCAAATGCCGTTTTTAACATTGGAATAAAGACAAAAATTGTAATAAATACCAGAATAATTCCAACAACGATTGGAATAACTAAATCCTTTACCTTGAGTTTAGTGTTTTTTATTCTATTACTTAAACCCTCTTGTTTTCTACTTGTTTTTTGATTTACTTGAGGAACCATATTATATTTCTTCCTTCTCTTCCAAATTAGTACTAAAAGAATCTTCTTTCATAAATACTTTAAATTCAAAGGTTACTACTTGAGGCCCCTTGTTAAAAGAGTCCAGTGTTACTTTATCTACAATTTCATCTTCCCCTAATACATACCAAAATCTAGACAAATCATCAATTGTAGGGGCTTTCCCCTCAAATGTAACTAAGGTAGACCTTTGAAAATCAAATGTATCCAACTGTATATCCCCTATATCTTTAGCAATTTTAGTAAAATAATCAAAGATTTTTCTTGCTGAGTATTGATCCGAAGAAATATCTTGGTAAAGGTATATCCTTTTTAGTATTTCCTCATTTGACAGAATAATGGAACTTAAGTTCCTAACTTCAGCTTCTTGCTCAGCTAAGTCATTCTGGGCATTCTGAACTTGGATTTTACTAATTGTAGAGAAAACAACAATTACGATAGTTACTAACAGAAATATAATAATACTTATAATTGCACCAATATTGAGCTTTGTCTTCTTTTCTTCTGATACAATTTCTTTTCTTGAAAGTATTGGAACAAGATTAATACTATTATCGTTATCTGCTAAAAAAGTCTCCTCAATTGAAGGAGCTTCTTCCTTCTCAAGGACTTCTTCTACTTTTTCTTCTTTGGTTATATCCTTTTCAGTTTTACTCATCTTTTAAGGCTAAGCCTATTGCAACGGAGTATGAAGGAGCACCTTTCATCGCAATATCTTCGTATCTCTTATCAATTAATATATTGTTCCAAGGCATAGCAATATTCACACTAGCATTTAAACTTTTTGCCACATACTCTTTTAACCCTGGCAGTAGGGCACCATCACCACTTAAAATATATTCTGTTGGAGCTATAGAATAAGTTCTGCTCTTAAAGAATTCTACACCTCTTCGGACTTCGACAAGAATTGACTCGATAATAGGAGTAAGTACATTAAAAATCTTCCCTTCCAAGACATTTTCGACTAATCCGTAATTTCTCTTAAATTCTTCTGCTCTTTGATTGTCAAGATTAAACTTGTTAATGATTGCTTGTGTCAGAGAATCAGAACCAATAGCTATACTTTGAGAAAATACTAGATAACCTTCTGAGATAATACTCATATCTGTACTGTTTGCACCAAAATCTAGCATAACAAGAGCATTCTTACCCGTTGATTTGAACATAGCTCTTCCCATTGCAACTGATTCAGTTTCGATAGAAAGTAAATCTAATCCTGCTTGAGCAGCAATGTTAACATAGATATTTACAACTTTTCTAGCAGCAGCAACTACTAACACTCTAGGGGCGTTTTTTTCAGTATTAAAGCCAATCGGAACATAGTCAAGTTGAACTTCATTTAGTGGTAGAGGGATATACTGCTTCGCTTCATAATAAACTGCTTCTTTAAGTTCTTCTTTTTTGACACCTGGAAGTTCAAAGAATCTAGTAAAAACAGAAAATTCAGGTAGAGCCATTACAACTTGTTTATTGGTAATTCCTGAAGCATCATAGAGTCTTTTAAGAACATCTGCTAATTTTTTTTGATCTGCAATATCTTCACTGTTAATAACACCTTTTGGGGTAACTTGTGAACCTAGATTAACTAGTTTAGGTTGACTTGTTGAAATATTGGAAAGCTCAACAGCCTTTACAGAGTGTGTTCCAAAATCTATTCCAACATGATCGGGCAGTTTTGCCATGTTAAGTAGTTCTTAATTTATTTTTTATAATACATCACAATAACAATAATTTACAATTACTGATTCCCACCTACGTATTTGTTTAATTCTTTTACTAAGCCATCATAATCTAAATCTGTTTTAACAAGATATGAAGAAGCTCCTAAACTAAATGATTCTCTAATAACGGACTCACTAGTCATATTTGTAAGAATAATTACAGGCATTTCTCCATATTTCCCAGTGTTTGTTTTGATTGCTCTTAGTACCTCTAATCCATCTACGCCTGGCATCATCAAATCAAGTAACAGAATTTGTACTTTACCAACATTTTTTGAAAGAGTATCGAGTGCTTGGTAACCATCTGATGCAGTCAAAGCTATGAAACCAGCTGTCTCAATTAATTCTTTGTAAGAGTCTAACAAATCTTTTTCGTCTTCTACGACTAAAATTGTTACCTTTTTATCCATTTAATCATGTTTTGAATTTAGACAGTTTGATATATTTATATATTACCATAGAATCGTTTCAGTTTTAACTACTGATTGCCTTTCAAAATTTCTAGATAATAGAGCACCATTTCCAAAGTACCAATAGATGGCTGAGGACTTAATATCGAATTGAAGAATCTTGTTTTTTTCAACAGTATTTCTTAACTGTATTTTAAAGTCTTCAATATTTACAAATCTTGAATTCAGAACCACGTAGCTATCTTGACTACCTGTAAAACAATTCTGATGCCCAGCAGGGGTATCCTCTAAGTCAGATCTTGTTGTACGTAATATATATCCTTTTAGAGCATTCGTATTATCTACATCACCAGAAACTCCTTTATAGAAAGCTATACATACCCATGAGGAAGAACCATTTGGTCTTAGATGAATCTCGTTTCCAGTTTCACCTTCGTTATTCCTTTCCGTGATGGGTTGAGAGGAAACAATACCATTCTCAGAATCAAATGTTCTACTACTATTATATATATGTACATATCCTGGGTCTGTGGTACGGATTGTTCTTCTAAGAAGTTCTAATACATATTCTGATTCACTTCTTACCCTAGCTTTGTTTGTAGCGGTAGTAGAGACCCTTATGAGGGTTGATAGAACAAGAGCTGCTGTTAACATCAAAAAACCGAGAATCACTGTAGTGATTAACATCTCAACTAGACTGAATCCTTCATATGTTTTTTCTTTATTAAACATCTTCATCATGGATTTAAATTGATAATGGTAGAGTAGGTATAATCTTTTACATTTCTTCTTGCAGTAATAGTTCCTTCACTTGGGATATGTCCTACTATGATTGTTACACTTAGGTATTTAG
>CAZGKK010000016.1:10092-14148 GCA_964526165.1 uncultured Candidatus Saccharibacteria bacterium
TCTTGTACAATATTCTCAGTCATTGTTGCTCCTTCAATAGCATACTGGGTCATTTTGTCTATTCTTTCATTCTCTACAGCATCACTCATTGTAGTAGCAGCAATTTGCATTAATACAACAGATGCAACACCAACAACAATAATTGCAATGAGGGCTTCAACAAAACCCATGGCTTCATATTTTTTGTGATGTATTCTTTTCATATTAAGGTTCGTCATTAGCTTCAACTAAAATTCTACCTGATATATGTGAAATTATGATTTTTTTACCATTTCCTCCTCTTGGAGGTTTAATTCTAATTGTTAAGGGTCTTGCTTCGGAAAGAGGCTTCATAGATTCATAATCAAAATTTAGTAGGTAACCTGAATCATCATAGAAGAATGCTCTTCCTGTAACAGATTCAAAAAGGATAAAGGCTGGGGAGACAGATGCACCCCCATCTTCGGGAACATCATTATCTATTGTTACACCAACTTGCTGCTTTCCTGCCCCCATTATCCCAATACTACTGTCTCCGTAAGGAGCATATCTACGTAATTCATTTACAACTGCACAATTGGTTGAATCGGGAATAGGAAAAGGAGGGGTTGGCGACCATGGACCATTTCCAAGACCATAATCTCCATTTCCTGGATTGTAATTTGGGACGACAGATCTAGTCTGTATAGGACCATAATCACTAAATCCCGAGCACCATTTAAAAGGATAGTAGGCTCCAAAAGTACCATCAGAACTAGTAGTAATACCTCTTAAATCAACACCTAATCCATATATCCAAGTCTCATTTGATTTTTTCTCAAGGAGCATAGAATCCCTTTGAATTTTCCTAATATTCTGTTCCAAACCATTTACAAACTCATTAAGTCTGATAGTTGTTTGCATGTTCTGATATGCAGAGAAAGACATCCCTGTCAGAATGACAATAATAGACATTACAAGAAGCATCTCTATCAATGTAAATCCAGGATATTTTGTCTTGTATTTTGACATATTGAGCAGCATCATGTTACTACTTCAATTTAGCATATTGCCATTTACTATTCAACATTTCTACCTTTGTAACAGAATTAATAGAATGTTTTAAGAAAAAATTCAAAGATTTGATTTCCCCAAATACTTCCAAAGAGAAAAGCAAGTGCAAAGAACGGAACCATGGGAATTTTTACACCTTTTAAGGGTTCCTTCTTTATTCTTCCAAACAAAACTGCAAAGAACAAAGCACTGAAAATTGAGAACCAAAAAATAACTAAAAATTGTTTAGCCGAAGATATCAAACCTAAGGAGAGGAGAACAAGGATATCACCAATACCAAAAGACTTTTTCAAAACAAGGGTTAACAGAAAGATCACAGAGAGAATTCCGACAGTTAGAAGGACAGAGAGAAGGTTTAGGTTGAAAAAAACAAATATCAAAATACTTGCTGCAATGAGTATGTGTACAAGAGTTCTAGGGATTTCTCTGTACAAAAAATCGTAGTAGGAAAGAATAAAAAGTAGTAAAAGAACTATCCATATATATACAGGGGCTTGGTTATAATATAGCAGTAGGAACGAAATACCTAAGAAAGCTTCAGAAAGAGGGTAGTATATATTTACTTTCATACCACATTTCGGACATTTGCCACCAATTATAAAAAATCCAATTACAGGAATTAGTTCGTACCATGTTAATTTCTTTTTACATTTTTCACAATGAGAATTTTCTGAGAGTAGGGTAGATAGTTTTGTATTTTTTTCTATTCTGTATAAGGTAGCATTTATGTAACTTGCAATTGAGGCTCCTAAAAAGAATATACATATATATATTATTATCATATACCCATTATATACAGGTTTAGAGAAAAGAAGAACCCCTCGGGAGAGGGGTTCCGAAAAACACCTATTAAGTTTTACCCAATTAATATGTTGTAGCGCTACAATCAGGATCAATGACATCTGGACACACTATACCCAACTTCGGATTTGGAGTACAGGTTTTACAACATCCATCTGCACCATAAGTACAATCTACTCCACCAGCACCATCGTCTCCCCCTACATTCGTCCATTTCTTTCCATCCCAATTTGATCTTGTACTATATGTAAGTACAGATTCATACAATGCAACATCTTCAACGGGATCTAGTTTCTCCTTTGTAATCGTTGCAGCTGGTCCTGTCATATCCGGATCTCCAAATCCATTACCAATACAAGCAATTCCTTTTTCAGTGATATCGTAGAATCCACCCAATGTGACACAAATCAATACTGCTTGTTGAGTTTCATTTGTAAAATAGTAATATGTTGCTTCTGAACCACCTTTAAAGGCACCCATATCTAAGTATTTCTCCAGGGCTCCTCCGGTGCTTGTCATTTCCTCGACAGTAGATGAATCCACAGGGAACTTCCCTTCATCTGTATAGTGGGCCTGGGCTGCCTGATACAACTGAGTAGCACCATTCTTATGTGCAATCTCATTTGACCTATCTATTGCGAATCTTCCTGCAGCTACTCCTACGACCATAAGGATTACCAAGATTCCCATTACAATGAGCATCTCTATCAATGTAAATGCTTTGTACGTTGACCTCTTCATAGTTTTAAATATATTGGTTAAATTAATTATCTATCTATTACATACATTCTGGAGGGACTACATCAGGACAATATATACCCAACTTCGGATTTTCAACACATGGTGCGCAGGGGTCAGTAGGATCAATTGGCTGGACAGGTTCAACTGGTATTGGCTTTTCTATTGGAACAAATCCCTCATCTGGATTATCATCCTCTGCATCACAATACGAAGGTCTACCAGTTATACATTCAGCATCTTTTGGTAAATTTGCACATGGGAAACATGGGTCGTATTCATCTGCTGGTGCATCAGGATCCTCGGGCACAGGGACCCATCCTATCTCTCTACCTCCCCAATCAGATCTTTCTTCATAGTCATCTAAAATATCCTCATAGATAACTTGGTCAACTCTAGGATCTATTTTTTCCTGACTTATGATACCCTTTCCTTCATCAATCAAGGGATCGTTAAATCCATTTCCTACACATATAACTCCTTTTTTATTTTCATCTTCTATTCCACCCAGAGTTACGCAAATCAATACTGCCTGCTTACTAGGATTTGTGTAGTAGTAGTAAGAAGCATCAGAACCACCATTAAAAGTACCCATGTCTAGGTATTCTTTTAGGTCTCCACTTTTAACCATTTGTTCTATTGGAGCTTTATCTGGAAACATTTTGTTGTCTGTATAGAAGGACTGGGCTGCTTGGTATAGTTTGGTTGCTCCATTCTTGTGTTCTATCTCATTTGATCTATCCATCGCCATTCTTCCCACAGCGACTCCTAGAACTATTAGAATCACTAGGATTCCCATTACAATTAGCATTTCTGTTAATGTAAATGCTTTGTATCTTTTTGAAATCATTAATATATATAAATGAATTTATCTATTAATAAGTTACATAATTGTAATTAGGATGTCAAATAGGGGAGAGAAACAAAAACCCCTCCGAAGAGGGGTTTGAGATTACAAACTAGTTGTATTTATATCCAATCCTTTCCATCCCATTGAGAAACATTTGTCCAACCCGTAATGTTAGTAATCATAGGCTCATCTGCAGTTAATTTTGCATCATAATACTCTTTAGTTATTACAAAAGAAGCTGCAGTATTACCATCGCCTAGGGTATCATCATTGAATCCATTCCCGACGCATGAAATTCCCTTCTCACTTATATCTTCATACCCACCCAATGTAACACAAACTATAACCGATTGCTTTGTAGTATTGACGAAATAGAAATAATCTGCTTCAGAGCCACCCTTAAATGAACCCATATCCAAATATTTTCCCAAAGAATTTACGGAACCATCCTTTATATCTGTCATCTCGTGTAAAGTGGGAGCTGAATTTCCTGGAAGTCCCGCAGGAAACTTCCCATAATCAGTAAAATGAGACTGTAATGCCTGGTATAGTTGTGTAGCACCATTCTGGTGTGCTATCTGATTTGCTCTATCTATTGCAAACCTTCCTGCAGCTACTCCTACTACCATAAGGAT
>CAZGKK010000017.1:0-13407 GCA_964526165.1 uncultured Candidatus Saccharibacteria bacterium
TCAATGGTTAGAATGTCTGTTTTCCAAACAGAGGGTTGCGGGTTCGAGTCCCGTCCCCCGCTTTTCTTTTATCCCATATGTCAATTATCCACAATTTGTAATATAATTAACCATGAAAAATGTTGATGTACCAATGTGGGACAAAGGAGATAGTACAGATAGCTTTTCAAAAGGGGGTGGAAGGTCTTCAATTAAATTTGACCAAATGGTAAAGGAAGATCAGAAAATTATTGATATTTTTCAATTAGTTCTTGGGAGAAAACCTACCACAAGAGAATCTGCTTACTATCGTATTAGCAGAGCAGAAAGAGAAGAAGTAATTGAAAAGCTTATTCAAAGTGCTGAACATAAAGAATTAGTCATTATGGCTCAAAAATACCCTGCTTTACTTAAAGAAAACAAACAATTTGAAACAACTGTTTTAAAATTGAAGAGCAATATTGAAGATTCAAGGAGTGAATTTCAAGAACTCCACAAACTGTTGGATGAAAAGAATACATTAATTAACAATTTGAGAGATAGCAAGGGGAAACCTTATCTAACTAGTACAAAATTAGTTGAAGAGTCGAACAACTACTACTCAAAATTTGACGAAAGAAGACCTTTGACTGCCATTGAGAATACAGAAGAAAAATCAGTTTGGGACAAAATAATAGACCTTTTTTTTAACAAATAGAAATATGACAACGAAAATACTTGGTGAAAGAATTAAGGAAGCAAGAGAAAGTAAAGGTTTTACACAAAGAGAGTTAGCTGTGAGAGTTGGATTATCAGACAAATCGATTAGCCTTTACGAAAAAGGAAAAGTATATCCTCCAATAAGAAACTTAATAATGATATGTAAGGAATTGGATAGTAGTCTTGCAGTAATTTTAAGTGATTAATATGGAGGTGTTAACCACTTCTTCGCTTTCTGTGAACCTTTTTTAACGAGTTTTATTACTACAAATATTCCTACACCTGAAATAATTAAAATTGCCACGTACATTAATATTACAGAAGTTGAATATTCTGAACTTACTGGTTGAATCACAAGGTCTTTTGATAGTGTAATTGTTTCTTTCGAGCTGTCAGTATAATTAGTATCGTGTTGCCATGAAATCACCGAAACTTCTACATCATGTGTACCACTAGCTTTTGGTTTAACCGTGGCTTTCACTGAAACAACTTCACCTTTTTTTAAGGATACAAATCTTTTATGATGAGGCGTTACAATCATGCTAAGATCAGTATTCCAAAGAATTTCAGTTTCAGTACTGTCGATTAAAGGTTTAATATTGAGAGTATAACTTATGCTCTTTGTCAAAGGATTTTGTGAGGTTCTAAGCAATGAAAGTTCAAAGTATTTAGTATTTACTGATGATGTTGGAATAAGTTTATTTTCAGAATCTTGAGCGAAGAGTGGAGTGACACCCATTAAAAGAATGGTTGCAACAAACAGAATTATGTTTTTCATTTTAATATTTTTTTAATACTAAATTTATATGTATTATAAAGTTTTAAAGCTTGGTCCACTGTTACTTCATAATCATTATGAACGACATCATTCCTTGTTTTATGTGCTGACCAAATTTCATCTAATTCTTTCTTTTTAAATAGTTTGTTAGACTTTTTAAGATTATACCCACAACTTTCTGAATTATGAAAATAATATTGTAAAGACTTTGCTAGCAAGTTATCTAATTTAATAACTGCATCTCTTCTTGAAGCACTTTCAAGCCCTTGAATTGTCAATTCTAGTTCTTTTAACTTTTTAAATATTGCTTCTTTCTTAGTAGAAGAAATTTTATTATTTGAAAATGAAACAGCTACAAAAAGTACAGCTATTAATAGTAGTATCACGAGAGTCATCGTTGTACTTAGTGAGTCCATAATAACTTCTTAACGGTTTTATAAATTAGATATCCGATTATAAGGACAGTTGAAAAAAATACAAATGATAAAATTTTAGAAAGTAAATTTACATAAGTGGGGATACCATCTGGAATATCGGATTCCACATAGAATTCTTGAGAGAGAGTAGATGTATTTTTTGCATTGCCAGAGAAGTATATTTTTGAGGATGAGATCTTTTCTATTGGGATATTAATTTGAATATCGACATTTTGTTTTGGGAGAAGTAACGAGGAAGACGAATAATTTACGCTATCTAAGAATCTAGTCACCTCCCCAATATTTGACTTCATAAAATCAATATTTGAAATAGCAATATTCCCAATATTTGATATCCCAAGGAATGATTTAACATGATTCTTTGTTACGTCATATGATTCAAGTGAATAACTTGTGTTTATTCTCAAATCCTTCTCTTTAATCTGTTCTGTAGCTAAAGATATTTGGAAATCAGTAGTTGAGTAGAATGAGAGATTTGGCGACATTGGATTCTTCCCTCTTCGAATAACTTCAATATGGTCAGGAAGCATATTCCCATAAAAACTTTTTTTACTAAATTCTTCAGTAAAGGGGTCAGATGAGACCCATTTCTTATCAGAAAAATCATAATATTGAACCCAATAGTGGTAATAGCCATCTGTTGTTCTCTTTGATATATCTGAAATATACCCAAGAACCAAGCGACTCGGTATCGAGAAATGTCTAAGAAGTGCAATGTAGAAATCAGCATAATCAATCGGTGTGGCATTTGTACTGTCTTTGATTATTGAATTAGCACCAGATCTTTTAGAATCAACCTCTCCTAATTTTATATCCTTTGGGTAATCTAGCCGGTAAATAATATACTGATATAAATACTTATAAAACAGTGCTTGTTCTTTTTCCTTTAACAGTTTTATATCTTTAGCATTTTCATTTATTGTTAGTCCCTTATCTTTCATAAAGCTAAGGACTCTTTTAAGCTCCACACTATCTAAAATTTCCCAGTGCCCAATAGCATTAGTTAAGTAAGGCTTGAAGTTGGCTTCCGTCTCTAAAGATTCATTGTTTTGAATATATCCAGTGATATTACAATTTACTGTTTCTGATGGCTTAACAATATAGCTGAAGATATAATTACCATCATCATCGGTAGCAGAGGATGTGGGGAGTGGTGAAATATCTTCCCAGATAATACTCTGCTTTTCTGAATCTGAAGGTAGTATTAGCTCAAATGTTTGGTTTTGCTCAGTAGTATTAGAAAAAACCCTGTTGACTGAAAATTTGTACTGAACTTCCTTTGTGAAATATATTGAAATTTCATTTTCTTTTGGATTTTTAACAGTTAATACAAAATTTTTGTCACTTTCAGTCTTACTTGTGATGATTTCCGAAGACCATGAGTAATTACCTTTTTCTGAGGGATATTTAATTACAACTTCTTTAGTAGTACTGTCCAGGACATTAGACTTGACGGTATATGAGATATCATTACTGTTCTCAACTGAATATCTAAAAGTAATCTCAAACGGCTCATTCGCAGGAATCACTCTGTTTTTCATATCAATTTGAATATCTGTTAGTGCACCCCGGTTGTATCTGTCGCACTTGATTTCTTCGTTGTTAATAAAGCACTTTGGAGTAATATTTGAAGCTTCAATAGTTGTAGTGTAGATTGATAATACACGCGTTATATTAGATGAGAGTTGTACAATAACCTTTGAATCAATTTTAGAGTCATTAATCGTATGCTCGAAGTAAGTGTTAACAGTGAAGATAGGTTCTTGCGAGTATGCTTTAATTGGGGAAAAATGAAAAAAGAACAAAAACAAACTAATAAGTAACAGAGTTTTCTTTAAATAACCAATTAAACTTTTCATATTTTCTTATTAGTTGTTTGATAACAGTGGTTTTAGGTGTTATTCCATATTCTTTAATTATCTTGTCCATATCAACCCTCTCTACATCGTTTACTATTTTGTAGTTAGGATTTCGAACAACCTCCTGTTTCGCATTCTTCCTAATAACATAATAGGCCATTCCACTGTTATCATCAAGGACTACGCGTGAAATTGCTTCTGAAAACATTATTTCAGCAAAAATTAATGTAGTATTTTGTCTGGGATTTACTGCAACAAAATCATAATTAGCAGGGATAATAATTTTTTGCCCTCTTTTTGCTAAAAATCTAATAACACGATTCTCTTTTGGAGATTTGTACAGTTGAAGAAGAACAATTGCAGTTCCGTGTAAAACCTCAACTATTCTTGGATATTTTTTACATCTTGTAACTTTAGTTTTAACATATTCAATACCAGCAAGATTGGAGTTAACGGTATAGAAATGCATTTTAATCTTTTTAGAGGAAAAAACTGAATCTGTATCAACTTTGATGTACTTTTTGTAGAAAATATCAGGACAATCAAGCTCTTTGTTTAATAATTGATCTCTAATGTCATCAATTGTTACCTGTTTCTTTTTAAAATACGATGCATTTTTGAAAAGTAACTCGTCGTTTTCGTAGAGTATTGATAAACCAGTTGCTGACTTTAAATCTATTTTTGACATAGGTTATTATACCATATGATTCATTAAATGGTTAAACTTATGCGATAAATAGGGATAATTTGAAAAACTAATCGTTATTTCGATAAGATTTCAAAAGTTCAGAGAGAACTATCCCTGCTACAATGTAAAAAAATAAAGAAACAACTAGAACAGATGGAATCTCAAATTTCCAAATCTTGATTATGTTATCTACTATTCCTTGGAAAGGTGTTGTAACAATGTTGCTTATAATTGTAACCCATGTTACTAAATAATTTTCTGAATTTGCATTGATGAAATGAAGAATTATTCTTAAACCAATAACTCCTTCGATAAGAATACATAAGAAATAAGCTAGCCTAATTAGAAGTTTAATCATCTTTATATCTTTTCTAAGTTATCCAGATAATACTGTAATTCTAGCATAAACCTTGTAACTCCGTTAGCCCAGGCATGAGCAGGATTTGCTCCGCAAGGAGGACAGTATATTGGTTCTATTTCAAATGGAGTCATAGTAGTTCCGTATCCTCTTGAGAACCTTTCTGTAATATGTGTTATTGCATCATCCCAACTAGAAAACATACTCCATCCATCATCATTACCATTTACTCCTCTCCAGCCCCATGCATTATTCGAACCTTGTGGTGTAATATTACCAAAAGCAGATTCCACCCCTGATATTGATGCTAAAAGTCTCCAATCTAATCCATGTTTATCCGCTTCAACCACAAATGTTTCAGCGCTTTTTGTCATAGGAGAGTGGTATGAACTTAAAAATTTACTCATAGCAAGCACTCTCGGATCAATCGTAAAAAACTTGGTATTAGAGATGTTGCTAGATTTAATATTTCCACTGTATGAAGAAAGATTGTAATCTGTGGTATTTGCATAAATATCATAAACGGGAGATAAAACGTTTATCCTTTGACTCTGTCTGGTACGAAGAATAAGGGAAATTTGTTTAATAAAAAAAGATTCAACAAATGGAGATAAAAAAAGGAAGTAAGAAAACAAAAGAATTACATAAAATGCAATTCTAATAATATTGGAGCTATTCTTCTTAGGTGTAGAAAACAATTTCGCTTGCTGTTCAGAATCATTTGTCATAATATTCAGTATATCAAATTGGGGCAATTTATGTTATGTTCACTCATTTACACTTACATACAGAGTATTCCTTGCTGGATGCGACCATTCGCATTTCTGAGTTAATTGAAAAAATAAAGAGTAATGGAATGAATTCTTGCGCTATCACCGACCATGGAAATATGTACGGTGTTTTCAAGTTTCAAAATGCTATGAAAGCGGAGGGTTTGAAACCGATAATTGGCTGTGAGATATATGTTGCTCCTAGAACGATGCAAGACAAGGAGCATGGGATAGATAATAACTACTTCCACCTTATTCTTTTAGCTAAGGATCTTGAGGGGTATAAAAATCTTGTTAAGATAGTATCCATAGCTCATATGGAGGGCTTCTACTATCGCCCCAGAATTGACATTGATACATTAAAGAAATATACAAAAGGATTAATCTGCCTTTCAGCTTGTCTTGCAGGGCCAATCTCTCAACCTTTGTTAGCCAATGATTACAAAAAAGCCATAAAGACCGCTGAGCAATATAGCGAGATTTTTAAAAACAATTTCTTCATTGAAATTCAACGAAATGGTATGGAAGAACAAAATTTAGTAAATGAGGGTTTGATAAAAATTGCTAAAGAACTGAATCTTCCTTTAGTGGCGACCTGTGATTCTCATTATTTGAATAAGGAGGATGCTGAGATTCAAGAAATTCTTTGGTGTATTTCGGATGGGCTTACGATGGATGATCCTAATCGAAGGAGAATGCCAACAAACGAATTCTACGTCAAAACAAATGAAGAGATGAAAGAGCTTTTTAGTGACATACCAGAAGCAATCAAAAACACCCAAAAAATATCAAATATGATTGAGGAATATGATATTTCATTTGAACGAGTAGAGACAAAATACCTAGACCTCCCTAAGGACAAATCTGCAAAAGACTACTTACGAGAACTAGCCTTTGAGGGAGCTAAAAAGAAATATGGGGAAATCACGAAAGAAATAGAAGAGAGACTAGAGTATGAGCTTTCGCTTATCCATGGGAAAGGTTACGATGACTATTTCTTGGTAGTTAGAGATTTTGTTCAATTTTGTCATGCTAAAGATATCGTAGTAGGTATGCGAGGCTCTGGATGTGGCTCTGTAGTCGCATATGTCACGGATATTACCAGTATTGAGCCTCTTTCTTGGGAGTTGTATTTTGAAAGGTTTCTTAATCCTGAAAGACCAAGTCCTCCAGATTTTGATATTGATATTGCTGACAAAAGAAGAGATGAAGTAATTCAGTATACGATTGAAAAATACGGCATAGACAATGTTAAACAGATAGGTACTTTTAGTAAACTTCAGACAAGACAAGCAATAAGAGATGTCGCAAGAGTAATTGGAATTGACTTAAAAACTGCTGATTCATTATCCAAAATGGTAGAAATCGTTTTTGGTAAATCTAAAGGAATAGATTACATGATTGAAAGCAATATTGAATTTGCTCAAATAATTAATTCTACTGAAGAAACAAAACACTTAGCAGAAATAGTTCGAAAGGTTTCCGGACTTTGCAGGGGAGTGTCTACACATGCTTGTGGAATCATAATTACACCTCAACCAGTTGTAGAGTATTGCCCAATACAAAGAGATGCTCACAACGAAGGGATTGGAATGACCCAATACGAGATGTTTGATATTGAACCACTTGGTTTAATGAAATATGACTTCTTGGGTCTTAGAAATCTCCATATTATTGGTGCGGCCCTTCAGAAAATTGAGAGAACAACAGGTGAAAAAATTAATCTCAGAGAAATTGATTTCGAAGATAAAGCTGTATTTGATTTAATTAAATCTGGAAATACAGTAGGTATATTCCAACTTGAGAGTGAAGGAATGAAAAGAACAATAAAAACCCTTGAGCCGGAGAATCTTGAAGACATCTGTTACATTCTCGCAGCATATCGTCCTGGTCCTATGCAATATATTTCAGAATACCAAGCTGTAAAAAAAGGGAAGCAGGAACCTGACTATATATTTGACGAACTTGAGCCTGTTCTTTCAGTTACTCGAGGAGTTATTACATACCAAGAACAAGTAATGAAAATTGCAGAGGTAGTTGCGGGGTATTCATTGGGAAAAGCAGATGTTCTAAGAAGAGCTATGGGGAAGAAAAAAACAGAAGTAATGGAAAAAGAAAAACCAGCATTCTTAAAGGGAGCTTTGGAGAAAGGATTTGAAATAGAAAAGGTTGAAAAACTTTGGGACAAGTTACTACAGTTTGCAAATTACGGCTTTAACAAGGCTCACAGTGCCTCCTACGCAACAATTTCGTATTGGACAGCATATCTTAAGTCGCACTATCCTTTACAATACATGGCGGCTCTCTTGGAGGGTGATCTTGAGAAGTTTGATAGAGTAATTCTTGATTTGAAAGAGTGTAAAAGAATGGGAATCAACGTTTTGGCCCCTAATATAAATAAAAGCGGTTACTACTTTACTGTTGACGATAAAGACAGTATCTGGTTTGGATTGGGTGGAATAAAAAACATTGGCGATGATCTAGTTAAGTTCATTATCTCAGAAAGAGATAAAAATGGTGAATTCCAAAGCCTTGATGACTTTGTTCATAGAGTATACGAGAATGTAAACAAAAAGGCTGTAGAATATCTCATAATGGCTGGAACCATGGATCAATTTGGAAACAGGTTGGACCTTTTAAAAACATTTACTGTTATATATGACAAAGAAAAGGGTAATCAAAAGTCATCAAAAATAGGACAATTTGATATATTCTCTATGAATAATGGTGGGGGAAATGTTAAAACGGTTTCTGTTACACCTCTTCTCAAGGATATGGAATCTGACCCAAATATTATTCTCCAATGGGAAAAAGAGCTTCTTGGTTTGTATTTCTCAAGTCACCCATTGGATTCTCTTCAGGAACTTTTTATTGAAAAAAATGTTGTTTCTTTGGAAGATGCTTTAGAAACAATGAAGAACAATCAATTACTAGTATTGGGGGTAATGATATCAAAAATTAGGAGAATAACGACGAAAAAAGGAGACGGTATGGCATTTGTGTCAATAGAAGACCAAACAGGGAAGACAGATTCAGTGGTTTTCCCTAGGGTATATGAAGACATAAAAGCCGATTTAAAAGAAAATGTACCTGCTTTAGTTGTAGGCAAAATGAATGTAAGAAATGGTGACAAAAGTATAATCGTAGAGAAAATTAAGATAATTGACCCTTCAAAACACACATCTTCTTTCGAAGGTATTACATTTAAGATTACTAAGTCTCATTCTGTAGAACAAGTTGCAGAATTAAAAAAATTTATAGCAGAATCAAAGGGGGAAAATTCTGTAAGAATAATTGTGAATAACGGTCAAAAGAACTCTGTTGTACAATTAAAAAAAACAATTGCTTTTGATGACAAAGCAAAAGAATGGCTGACGATATTTCCTTCCTCGTAATATTTCTAATCGTAAAATTGGTATAATAGCTTATGAAAATAAGTGAAGTAAACTATTTACCCCAGAAACCAGGTATTTACAAATTTTATGATAAAAATGGAACAATTTTGTATATTGGAAAAGCCTTAAGCCTTAGAAACCGCGTACAATCATACTTCTCAGATTCTCTCTCTGATAGGCCTTATGTAAAGAAAATGGTCCCACTAATCTCTGATATTAAAGTTGTTCAAACAAATAATGAAATCGAATCTTTAGTATTGGAATCAAATTTGATTAAAAAGTACAAGCCTAAATATAATAGTGACCTTAAAGATGACAAATCATATGCTTGGATTTTTGTTTCTACAAAAGATGATTACCCATTGGTCAAAATAATTCGGAATATCAGTAATGACGAATTACAAAGAGGAAAACTTTTTGGCCCATATCCAAACTCTCAGTCAGCTAAACGTGTATTTACTTATCTAAGAAAACTGTATCCATTCTGTACTTGTACTTCACAAAAGGCTAACAAAGAAAAGAAATGTATGTATTACCACCTAGGATTGTGTCCAGGACCATATCAGGGACTTATATCAAAGGAAGATTATAGAAAAAATATTAAAGAAATAATTAATTTTCTGAAGGGTAAAAAAAGAGGGCATATCTTGACTCTAGAACGTCAAATGAAAGAGTACTCTCGAGAAAAAGAGTATGAAAAAGCAGCAGAACTAAGGGATAAAATAGAAGATCTTAAATACCTAGGGGAAAGTATCGATTTCCGAATAGATGACAACGAAGAGAGTTATGTAGAGAGAAGAAAAAGGGTTCTTTTAAGTAATTTCTCAATGCTAAAATCAGAATTAGGCATTGTCACCTTAAAGCGAATAGAGTGTTACGACATCTCAAATATACAAGGGAGGGACGCATATGGTTCAATGGTTGTCGCAGAAAATGGAGAAATTAAAAGGGGGGAATATAGAATATTCAAAATTAAATCTATTGAAACCCCCAATGATATGTATATGCTTAAGGAAGTTTTAAAAAGAAGATTTGATGATAAGAATAAATCAAAATATCCAAAATCTCCCGAAATAGTGCTGATTGATGGTGGGAAAGCTCAGCTATCAGTAGTTAAAAGTGTTGTTCCTGAAAATATCTTTTTAATAGGAATATCCAAAGGTAAAAAGTACAAAAAAAGGGGAGGGAGATTAGTTGACGAATTTTGGGTACTAGATAATGAGAATAAAGGTATAGTAAATAAAAGGATTACTAACAAAAGTATACTAGTTGATTTAAGGGATGAAGCTCACCGATTTGCAATTCTTCATCATCGTAAAGCTAGAGTCAGAAAAGGTTTACAATCTGAATTGTTAAAAATCGAAGGAGTAGGGCAAAAGAGTAAGAATAAGCTAATTAAATATTTCAAATCAGTAGAAAATATCAAAGGAGCTAATAGAGAAGAAATAAATAAAGCATTGAATAATAGAAGAATAGCTGAAAATGTATTTATATATTTTAATAAATAGCTCTAATATCTTTTGTTTTCTTTAGGTTGAATATTTGAGAATACACTTTCGAAATATGGTGCACCATTTGGAAATCCATCGAGAACATATCCAACGCCTCTGTAAGGGTCTACAATGACTCCTACTTGATGAACACCATCAGTACATGAAATGGTACCTCTTAGACCTTTTGAATACTCGGTGTATGCTATTTCAGTTCTTGTAATCCCACAATTTTTTTCGACATCTTTTGTGTTAACCAATGCGATATATTTATCTAAGAAGTAGTCTAGACCCTGACCATGGTAGTTGTCCAATGGTGTTAAGGAAATTTTTTCCTCTCCTCCTAACTCTTGAAGATCCATCTTTCTTAGGTCATTAAATTCCGAAACAGAGTAGGAAATAACAAATTCTTTAGGTACTTGTAATATCCAGGGAAAATCAGGAAGAAGTTCTTGTATTCCCTCTTTCGCAAGGAGAAGGTCTCTTTCAGTTTCCTGTTTAACTCTTTCTGCCAATCCCTCTTGTGCGTCTTTTGCAGTAATTGTTTCGTACCAAATATCGTTAAATTTTGAGTATATTCTAAGGCCTTTTTCGCCTTTTACCCAGTATCTCCCTGTCTTCATTGTTTCAGAAGCAACAGGAACGTCAATAGCAAATGTCCAACCTAGTTCAGGTAATTTTTCATCATAATATTCATTTACTTCTGTTAAATTACTGTTAAGAGGTATTCGATATGCAGAATTACCTTTACTTAGAAAGTTGCGAACCATCTCTTCTTCAATTTGTTCTTCAAATATGAACGTAGAAAATGGAAAAGCCGGTATTCCATCAATCCCTATGACAGTTCCGGAATCGATATCAATAAGTGATGTCGATTTACGAAGTTTGGAAACAAAAAGAATTGCAAAATACAGAAACAAAATTGAAATCCCAATAATGAAGAAAGCTAGAAAGAATTTTGTAAAAAAACCTGAGGGTCTTCTTACCCTTTTTTGGTTGTTCAAAATATTCTTGATTTTACCTTTAGCTCTTTTCTTTTTTAATAATCTAGTATTTACGGGAGTTTTCTTAGGAAGGTAAACACTTTTAGGCTTACTTCTTTTTTTGTTTTGATTAAAGAGAGATATCATAAAGAATATAATAGCATATGATACAATTTGTGTAGTAGATAATGTATAATGCGAATGCATTTGCGGGATCATCTAATGGTAGGATACCGGCCTTTGAAGCCGAGAATCATGGTTCGAATCCATGTCCCGCAACCAAATTTTTCAAGCCCCTTGACCCATAGTGTGCTCTAATGATATAATTATATTGTTAAGACTTAGTTCTTTTACAATTGATAGTTAGTCAATCCCCCATCTCAAAAAGGAGATAAATCATGAACGCAAAGAGAAAATTGCGCAGATCTCTTAATATTAGAAGATCTAATTTGATTTCTAATATTTTTCTATTTTTATCAATAACCTTTGTTATTTTAGTATTTGCATTGATTCTTCCCGATTCTAGAGTAGCTTCATGGTATATGAAAATTTTACCCTCATACAATACGGTTCAATACCGTGGGGCAACAATTACATATCCAAAAGATATGTTTTCAAAAGAAAAACTCAAGGTTTTTTACACAGTAGTTGATTCTCTTACTGACGATGTTAATCCCGAGTATTCGATTGGTAATGTTCCAATGAATGTCTATGTGAATAGAATGACATTAGAATCATTATTTGAAAGTCATTTAGCTGGGACAGCAGTTAGCACTTCAAAATCAATCTTTTTGAAACCCTGCACCTACAATGGTGAATTAAACGATGGGGATTTAGCAATGATTCTAATACATGAATATGTTCACATTGTTCAATATACTTCACCATCGTTTTTAAGAAATTATGAAGATAAAATCGGTTGGAACAAACCTGAATCAGAAAGGAGCGAAAATTTCTTCTCTGTAATGTCTAATTACTCTTTTAAAAGTTCATCTGAAGATATGTCAGATAGTTACATGTTTCCATATCTTTGTGGAAATACCCTTTCCCTTTCACCTGAAAGATTAGAAGAAGCCTTAGGCTTCTGGAATGTCCCCAGAGAGGAATTTTGTAGAAATTTCAACTAACTATCATTACCAGCTCTCTTGGAGTACTTATACATTTATGTATATTTAAGAGAGCTGGTTTCAATTTCCTAAAAATAATACCTTATTCTGTAATTAACCGATATAATTCAACAGCACTTTCTGGTGAATCTACTATAAACCCACTTTGTATATGCCACTTCTTAGCAAATTCGGGCATTAAATCATCTTCCCATATAAGTATTATCTGTCCGAATTCTTCTCCATCGGCTTCTCTCTGTCTCTGTAATGCATAGAAGTAACCAAGCTCAAAGGTTGTAGCGGACATAGGTATATTATTTGCATAACAGATAATATATTTACTATTTCGTATAGCTTCCAAATCATTTTCAAACCAATTATTATCTTGATAGTCTTCTGGGTCGTATATATCTATTTCGTCTAATTCTCTTCTAATTATTGTTTTGTATGGAGTTCTAGAATGCTTTTCCCAAGCACCTGCTAGGTATATATCATGTTTAAATTGTGGTTCTTTTTCGATATTCATTTTTAAGAACTTGAATTTCTAAATTCTCTTAACAAATTTCCAACTTTTTCCATTGCATTTCTTAAAACATCGTTTGATGTTGGGACAGGCATAATATCATCAAGAAGAAGTTCTAAATCATCTTCTGAAACTTCAATATCATATACCTCCTGATCAATATCTAAAACAAACTTCAATTTCGTTCCAAAAGTGCTTTGTGAGTGGAGCTCCCAGTTAAAAGCATTCCTTATTTCTAATAATTCTTCCTTTGTTAATTGTATTACCCCTCTTTGCATAGTAAAAATATATTAAAATAATATTACTTTCGATACCTGTGTCCAATTTCAATTCTCCTTTTTA
>CAZGKK010000018.1:0-3810 GCA_964526165.1 uncultured Candidatus Saccharibacteria bacterium
CAAACGTAGAGATTGTCATATAGCCCTTTTGGCCACCGAGTTCAAATATCACGACTATCTCCTCGTCCACACCTTTCTGCATAAGCAATTCTTGATAACTTGATTTGATAGAGAGTGGCCTTGCAAAATTTACAATATTCGGATCGTATATTACTTTGTGCATTTTCCTCCTTAAAGGATTTCTTCCCATAAATTGTTAAACAACACTGTATTATACCAAAAAAACATCCATATTACTATGGGTCCACCCTAATCTAACTAACTTATGATATCTGTTGAGCCATTAACAAACCATTCGCTAAACCAAGCTTAACAAGTTCCTGCCATACCCCTTCTGTAATAAATGGAACAAATGGATGCATAATCTTTAAATTTTCTTTTAGAATAAAAAGAAGCTCTGAAAGTTTCTCCTTCCTCTTTTCACTACCAATCGGCTCCTCTTTAATCTCTTCTTTAATTTCTTCAATCCAAACATCGCAAACTTGGTGCCAGAAAAATTCCCTGATTGCTTCCGCACCTAAGTTAAACTGGAACTTCTCGATATATGCTGAAACTTTCTTTACGTGCTCCTTTGTTTGATTTACTCTTTCAGTTTCTTTAATATCGTTTTGAGCTATATATCCTAATTCTGATTCATCAATATTCATCAATATGAACCTGCTGGCGTTCCATATCTTCGTAACGAAATTCCTATTTCCCTTTATCTTCTCCTCTCTAAGTGGCGAATTTGAACCTGGTAAAGCGTCTATGTAATACCAAAGTCTTAGAGCATCTGCTCCGTATTTTTCAAATACTTCTTTAGGTTCTATCCCATTCCCTTTAGATTTTGACATTTTCGAACCATCTGGCGCTAGGATTATGCCCGTAAGCATAACTGAAGAATATGGGACTTCATTTGTTCTGTACAAACCAAACATCAACATTCTTGCGGTCCACCAAAAAAGAATATCTCTTCCATGAATCATCATTTGGGTAGGATAGTACTTTTTGAAATCCTCACCTTCGGGACCACCGAGTGTAGAATATGGCCATTGCCCAGAGCTAAACCAAGTATCGAAAACGTCAGTTTCTTGCTCCCAAACCTCACCATTTGCAGATTTGGGTTGAGTGTCTCCTAAATACAACTTACCCGTCCCATTGATTTTTGTATTAAATTCTTTTTCGAAGTCCTGTATGGTTTTATCTTTGTTTTCTAGCAACCAATCGTAAAGCTTTTTACCACCGCTATACCATACTGGAATTCTTTGCCCCCACCATAACTGTCTAGAAATACACCAAGGCTGGATGTTTGAATAGAAATATTCTAGGGCCTTTTGTTGACCACTTGGGACAACCCTCACGTCACCCTTTTTAAGAGCCTCTAGGGCCCTTTTTGCGAGTGATTCCACGTTTAGATACCATTGATTAGAGATTATCGGTTCGATTGCCGTTTTACACCTCTCGCAGATTGCTACTTCGTGTTTGATGTTTTCAATTTTTACAAGAAGACCTAATTCATCTAATTCTTTACAGAGAGCTTTTGAGCAACTAACTGTATCCATTCCTTTGAATCTTTCTGGTATGTCACCAGTCATTTTCCCATCTTCGTTAATTACATTGACTATTGGTAGATCGTGTTTCTTTCCTATTTCGAAATCAACTGGAGAGTGTGCGGGTGTGACCTTAAGAGCACCGGTTCCCAATTCCATATCTGTTGTTTCTTCAGAAATTACAAGTATTTCCCTATTGGCTATTGGAAGTAAAACATTTTTACCAACAAAAGATGAATATCTTTCGTCTTTAGGATTAACTGCAACGGCAGTATCTCCCAACATTGTTTCAGGTCGCGTAGTTGCAACAGTAATTCCTTCTACACCAAATATTTCTTTTGCCCTTTTCTTGTCTTCTTCTTGAACGAAGGGATAGGTTATATATGCGAAAATTCCCCTTCTTTCTTCATGCTCAGTATCAATATCAGCCAAAGCAGTATTACAGTTTGGGCATTGGTTAATTATTCTTTTGTCCCTGTATATTAAGCCCTCTTCAAACATTTTGTAGAAGGTTGAGTAAACAATCTTTGTTAGTCGAGGATCTAGTGTGAAAAATTCTCTAGAAAAGTCTGCTGAAAGTCCAATTCTTTGTTCGTATTCCCTTGCATTTTTCATGTTAGCCAAACAAAAGTCAAAGCACTGTTTGTAAAATTCCTCTCTACCAATTTGTTGTTTACTGATACCTCTCTTCTCGAGTTGTTTTGTAAAAACACTTTCTGTTTGAATACCTGCATGGTCTTTTCCTGGAAGCAGAAGGGTCGGATGACCCGTCATTCTATTGTATCTTCCTATTGCGTCATGAAAAGCATACCCACACATATGACCTATGTGTGGTGTCCCGTTGGCATTGGGTGGTGGAAGGGTGATGGTAAAAGGCTCTTTTGCCCCAAAATTGGTATCGTGCAAATACTGCTCGAAGTTATCGGGATTAAAAAAACCGGATTCCTCCCAAGTGCTGAAAAGCTCCAACTCCTTGCTCTGCGAATCGAATGTTTTAGGGATTTCTTTTTCCATACAGCTGATTATATCAGTATAACCGATAGGTTGGAATGGGGCTCGTTTCACATGAGGCCAGGCCTAGGCCTGGCCTTCGGAACCATGGGCTTCTACAAAGACATGGTTTTGAAAACGAGGGACAGGTCCGAGACAGGTCTTCGGAGGCCTGGGCTTGTACTGAGACTTGGTTTTAAAAAACGGGGGACAGGTCCGAGACAGGTCTTCGGAGGCCTGGGCTTGTACTGAGACTTGGTTTTAAAAAACGGGGGACAGGGATGGGACAGGTTTGCAAAGGGGTGTGATATAATACAAACGATATGAAAAATAATAACAATAGGTTTGGGAATAGAAATAACGATTTGTTAAAACTATGCACACTGTCTGGGACAAGTGAAATTGGGAGGAACTCCAACTTTATCCAATACAAAGATGAGATTATCATGATAGATGCAGGATACTCTTTTCCCGGGCAGGAGATGTACGGAATTGATTACTTAATTCCCAACACAAAGTATTTAAAAAGTCACAAGAGAGATATTAAGGCCATATTAATAACACACGGGCACCTTGACCACATCGGTGCTTTGAGATGGATCCTTCCTGATTTAGACTATCCCCCGATTTATGCGGGAGGTTTTGCAAAGTCCCTTATCCAGGCAAAGATGAAGGAATACAAGATGGACAAAAAGGTTAAAATTTATAGCGTTGATAGAAAATCAAAAATTCAAATTGGAAAGTATTTCAAGGCAAGTTTTATTGGTATCAATCATAGTATTCCAGATGCTTTTTCTATTTTTATTGAATCTCCCAAAGCAAATGTATTTTTTTCTGGTGATTTCAAATTCGATTTGACACCGGCAAATGAGCCTCAGTCTGATTACGAAAAATTAAAGAGCCTGAGGGGCAGGGTCGACTTGGCACTCATAGAAAGTACTAATGCCACAGTTCCAGGAAGAGCTCCATCTGAAAAAATGATTTCAGAAAACCTACTTGAGGTAATATCCTCTCAAAAAGGTAGGGTTATAGTTTCAGCCTTTTCCTCCCTTATCACGAGATTGTATTCCTTAATTGACATTGCAAAGAAGACTAACAAGAAAGTTCTTTTAGCTGGTAGAAGTTTGGATTTAGCTATAAAGATAGCAAGGGACAACGGATATATTAAAGTAGAAAATGAATTGTTTATTAAAGACAAAGATATCAACAAATATCCTGATAATCAGTTACTAATTCTTTGTACTGGTAGTCAAGGTGAAAGATTTGCTGTATTAAATAGAATTTCCCTCAA
>CAZGKK010000018.1:3910-13067 GCA_964526165.1 uncultured Candidatus Saccharibacteria bacterium
TATTTCAATAAACTTAATCTAGAAAAATGGGGGGTAAATCCAAACAACATTCTTCTCACAGGCGATGGACAGGTTTGGGAATATGCTGGAGGATATTGGAAACGAGGAAGAGATGTTGAATCGAAGCCAATTTTGATTGATGGACTTGGTGTAGGAGATATCGGCGATATGGTTTTGAAGGACAGGAAGCAGCTTGCAGAGTACGGTATCTTTTCTGTAATTTTAAACCTTAGTGCCAATACGAATAGAATTCTTGGAAAACCAAAATTTGTTTCAAGAGGTTTCATATATTTCAAGAATTCGCAGGATTTACTTAAAGAAATTACAAATACAATCTTTGATTCCCACAGGATTTGGTTAGAAAAACAGGGAAAGAGCAAAAAACCTGATTACCTTTCACTTCAGGAGGATTTAGAAAAGAGCCTGGGCAAGGTCATTTACAAGAAGACAGAGAGAGAACCAATCATCATGGTTTCGATAATTTAATCAAACCCTTTTACAAGTATCCCAATGTGATATACTTTACTGTATGTTCAACCTGCCTTTTTTAAAACAGAATTCAAAAATACAATTAATACCAAAGGACAATATCGTAGCCTTAGATATCGGAACTGAGCTTCTCAAAGGGGTTCTTTTTAAAGCAAACAAGTTTGGAGTTGTTGTTTCAAAGGTTTCAAGGGTGGAACAACAACAACACGCCATGAGAAGTGGAATCATTTCTAACCTCGATACCGTTTTGACAAATTGCAGGTTAACTATGTCCTCTCTAACTGACAGACTTTCTCCAGAGGAATATCCCAAACATATCGTAATGGGTATTGCAGGAGAATATATTCAGGGAGTTTCCATTGTCGTAAATTACCAAAGAGATCAGAATTTTGATGAAGAGGTTACAGAAAAGGAAGAAGGAAAAATTCTCACTCAAATAGAGGCCAAAATAGAATCATCTGGCAAAGATGATTTAGGCCAAAGGATTGGTCTTGTGAATGAAGATATTGAAATTTTACATTTAACAAAAACAGGTCTCGAAATTGGAGGAATGCCTGTAGATTCATTGATTGGCTACAAAGGAAAAGATGTCAAACTTCATTACTACGCATCGTTTGCTCCAAAAACATATGTTGAATCACTTAGAAAAGTTGCATCCGAATTAGATTTAAATGTATTAGCAATTGTGTCCCAACCATTTGCCGTAGCAAGAGCTTTCTCGGGTTCTTCGAACAGAGATTTCTCTGCAATTTTCATTGACATAGGTGGAGGGACAACAGATGTAGCAATAGTTGAGAAAGGTAATGTAATTGAAACAAAAATGTTTGCATTTGGAGGAAGAACTTTTACAAAAGAGATTGCAAAAGTACTCAATCTTGAATACAGAATTGCCGAACAAAGAAAAATAAAATATTCGAAGAAGGATTTAAACAAAGATCTTTCAAGAGAGGTACAGAAAATTGCCTACCCCGTTGCCAAACTTTGGATGAGGACTCTCAAAACAGCTCTTTCCCTTTGTGAAGATGTATCCTCATTCCCACCACAAATCTATTTATGCGGAGGAGGTTCCTTGCTTCCAGAAATCAAAGAGGCTATGCTTGAATTCCCATGGAAGAAAAACTTACCTTTTGCAGTTGTACCAAAAATTGATTTCTTCACTCCTGAAAAGCTCGACAGTATTACGGATGAGAGTAAGGATTTAAGAAATGTTTTTGATATTACTCCGGCATCGCTCGCAAAATTTGTATATGATATAAACAAGAAAGAATTAAATGGAACTGGAGAGTAAAAAAATAACAAAAATTGTAATAAGTTCAGATGATGAACTAACAGATGTTGTTACTGGAATTTTAGAATCACCCAATGAAAGAGTCGTATTAACCTTCGCTGAAGAGTCTGATTTATTGATTAGTCCAATTAATCTTAAAGTAATTCAAGAAGCTACCGATGAGCAAGAGAAACTCTTGATAGCACAAATAATTAATAATCCTACAGGTGTTAAAAATGCAAACAGTGCTGGGATTGGAACTATTGAAACTACAACTTTGCCTTTGGAAACAGACTGGGAGAAAGAATTAAAAAGAAAAGAAGTAAGACTTTCTCCAAAAGTTGATGTTTCAAAAGAAGAACCTATTACCGAAATCTCTGATGATGTTGAGAGGAATCTTGAAGATGATATTCCAGTTATAGAGGATGATGGTATTAGTATAGATGAGGATTTACCTACCGAGGAAGAAAACCAAAAAGATATCGAAGTGGAAATGCCTGCAGAGAAAACGAAAATAAGAACACCCTTTTTTGGAAAGAAAAAAGGGGGAGAAAAAGTAGTCAGGACTTCCACAAAGGATAGATTTCCTAAAAATGGTAGAAAGATTTCTCCTAAAGCAAAACGCTTATTGATTCTGATATCTTCAAGCCTTTTTGTAATCCTCGGACTTGGTGCTTTTGTTTACTACAAAACTGCTCCTTATGTAAAAATTTGGATGTATATTCAATCTAGAGAGGCTTCAGTAGAAAAGATTTTTACTGGTGATGAAAACATCAAAGAGATAGATTTTGATGGAGAAAAAATTCCTATTAAGAATGAGAAACTTGAGAAGGAGAGATCTTCAACTATTAAAGCTACGGGAACAGCTTTCAGAGGAGAAAAAGCAAAAGGAACCATAATGATTTCGTACTATCCTGATGCTACTGATTGCCCTGGGATGGATCCAAAAGTACTTGATGCTGGGCATGTTGTTACATCAAGCGGAAATAAGGTGTTTAAGATTGAGAAGGCGTTGACTTTTTCTTGTGAACAAATACAACCACAATCTGTTGGAATTGAAGCAAACGAAATAGGAGATGGTTACAACCTTGCAGCTGCAACTTCCTTTAATATTCAAGGATTTTCAGGAACACAAATGAAGGGATTGTCAACACAGGCTATTGTAGGAGGCTCTAAAGAGGAATACACCGTTCTTTCACAAGCTGATGTTAACGCAGGCGCTGAAGAGTTAAAGAAGATAGCTTTTGATGAGGGTGAGCGAGAACTAAAAGACAAATCTGGTGGTTCTTGGGAAATCATAATGGATTCACTAAAAAGTGAAATTGCTAAAGATAGTATAAAGACGGATAAAGCAGTTGGAAGTGAAGCTACTGAGGCAAATTTAAGTCTCAAAACTTTCAGTTCTGCTACTTTCTTTATGAAAGATGGGTTTGATGAGAAGATTTCAGAACTTTTAACAAAAAATGCAGAGGAGAAAAACCTATTTGATACAGATAAAAATTTAGAATTAACACTAAGTGATGAGGTTAAACTAGAGATTTCTGTTGTCGAGAATAATCCTACGGCACCAAAGATTAAACTAATTGCAAAGGCTTCTGTAAAACCAAAGGTTGAGAAACAAACTGTTATTGACGCTATTAAAGGAAAGAAATGGGATGAAGGTATGAGTATTTTGAATACTTTTGTATTTTCTGAAAAGAAAACAGAGGTGCAATTTGAGCCACCATCATTTCCAGAAAGTCTAAAATATTTCCCTACTAAGAGAGGTGGTATTGTTATTGAGTTCAAGGAAGTCCTTTAAGCCTTTATTTCTAATCTTTTATTTGATAGAATTGCTGCAACTATGTACCTGTAGCTCAACTGGATAGAGCAATTGCCTTCTAAGCAGTAGGTTGTCGGTTCGATTCCGGCCAGGTACGCCAGTTCTATTTTTCAGATGGGAGAACAAAATCAGAATCAGTAAAGACATCACTGTTTATTTCCTGTGAATCATCAACACTTTCGCCCCTAACTGCTGCTACTTTTTGGGCAGAGTAAAGCAATCCTGACGATTCTAATAATACAAAGAGAATACCTACAACTCCCAACACAAGGATAAGGACTAATTGATTCACAATATAAGTAATCCTGTCACCAAAAATGTCCATCAATTTACTTAATATCCATCCACCCAAACCCGTAGCCCCCAGCATCTTCTTTAAAATATTCTTTATTAAAGTCTTCGCACCATTTGCCAAAGGATTTAACATTGAAAGAAATTTGTTAGAAAGTATCTTCAGGGGTTTGGCAAATGCAGAAAAGGTCTTTCCTATGCGAGCATTGTAAAGCAGATATGCAAGACTCTTCTTCTTAATCTTTCCATCTTTATCAGAAGCCCATTTTAGAAGTAACCCTCCATCTAAAAAAAGCCCTTTTATTAGATTGTTAGGGTGTAAATAGTAGAATTTACCTAACAATTTTCCCATGACACTATTGTTCTCAGCAATATATTCTCCGAGAACTTTACCATCAGCATCTTTAACTTCTTTTTTCTGTACAATTTTAGTGAAATTCAAATCATCCTCACCTAGTTTCTCCCAACTTCCATTTAGGAATGTACTGCCCCAGGCACCACTATCCTTAACCCAATTGTATACAAGTAGACTTCTTGCCGCCTTAGCGCCTAATGATTTATTACTTGTTTGCATTTCCAAAACTCCACCCATCGCTTCTCTAGCCTTTTTTACAGCTTCATAATCTTGCTTTGCTAATCCTAGATTTTGAGCATCAAGAACAAGTGAATTTTGAACTGAATATTCCGCAATTTTTATTCCATCATTTCCCTTTTTTATTGAGACAACATCCTCAGCTACTAAGTTTGCGCTCTTAGCATCAAGTTTATAACCTTCTCTTAAGATTTTATACACCTCTCTTTTCTTTTCCTTCGGTTCTTTATCACTGAAGACAACATCTTGCATCCTTTTGTCGTATACCTTTTTGTTATGTTTCTTTATTTTTTCATTTCCTTCTCCTTTGTATTCGATATCTTTCAATTTCCCAGTTACGGTATCACCCTTAAATTTATACATTCCCATATCGTCACTATCTTTTCCCCACATCAAGTTGGCGATTTTCAAGGACTCACGAGGATCAACATTTGCAGTTACTTTTAAATGGTTTGCTACCAACCTTATTCTTTCCTCCTTAACAGGGATTTTTTGACCTTCGTTTATTAAATATGAAATTTGAGCTTTAGTAATCGCGGGATTTGTTCTAGCAAGAGTTGAGGACATTAATTCGGCTCCTCTTTTAAAAAGTTCGTCCTCCTTTTCTATCTTTTCATCTTCGTTGTCTATTCCAAACAAATGGCTACTATTTTTTGCTCTCTGAGTGTCCGAGAAAAGCTTTCCAGCAACATAGGCAGTCTGTGAAGAAGCCCCGTTGAATTTTGAATACAATGAAACAAGGGCGCCATCAATTCCGTGATGCAACCCAGCTCCTAATCTTGCAAAATTATTACCTGCCCTTCTTTTTGCCAGTTCTTTGTTTGAATACGATGAAGGGTCACCAAAAATGGACGAGCCCAAACCTGCAGATACTCCTCCCCCGAGAGGAATGGATGTCTCTTTTCCAACATATGAGTTAATCGAATTAAACGCAGATTCCAAAGGGTAAATCATAGGTTGAGTTCCAATCTCAATTAGAGCAGAGCTGTATACACCAAACTCAGGTTGTACTTTTGGAAATGGTTTGTTCTTCTTCTTTTTTTGAACTGAAAAAATGAAGTCAAAAACAGAATCATATGAATTTTTTGCTTCTTTTTGTTTGACCATATTTCATTACTAACCATTAAACATACTTCCAACCAAAGGTATTTTTGTCATAGATCTCTTTGCGGATTCACCAACAGAACTAATTGTTTTATTTTGTTCAACACCCATGAATCCGTTAACAATCGCTGGAGCTCCTGCTGCAAAGAGGTAGCTTCCAACTATCATAATTCCTTTAATAGTAATAAGCCATTCAGGAAAAAAGACTCCTTGATTTCCAAAAAAATTAAATTTTGACGGATCTATTGCATAACTTAAGAACTTGAAAAAACCAAGGATCGCAATGATTGCAACGAAAACAAGAATATTGGCTGCCATAGATTTAAACCATTTCATTATCATATGTTCATTCCCTGGTATCGCCCCAATGGCTAGCTGTAATGGAGCAGTTACTACTCCCATAATTATTTTAAAGTATGTAACTAACATCGTGATAAACAAACGAATAGAGGCATACAGAGCAATTAGCAAAAACAGTATAAGCCTTACTGCTCTTGCAAGGGTATAATACTGCCACCCTGCAAGGGCAACATCTAAAATTGCTTCAAAAACTGGAAGTTTAACAACATCTGCTTGCCTACCTCCCTGAATAAGAAAACTTAATAACAAGGCCCAGGTTAGTTCACCGGATACTGCTTTTGTCTTTCCAATTCCATCATTGTTCTTTACAATTTCTTCACCTCTTTTTACGGATTCAGGAATATCTTCAGAACCTTTCGTTGACTTGTTTTCATCCATGTAATAAAGAGCTGTGTCAGAAAGTCTTGTAACGCCGCTTATGTCAACTCCTGTAGGATTTGCGATTCCTAGATTTCCCTCTGCTTGTACGAAAATACTATTCACAACGTTCATCCCCATTTTCCCAAGATCAAGCATTATTCCGACAATGGCAAAACTAAAAGTTACAAGTATTAGGGACACAATTATTCTTGGCAACGCGTTTCCAACGGATACTACAACCTGACCAGGAAGGTTCTTTCTAAACATAATCATAAATCCTGCAATTACCATTACTATTACGAAAAAGAGATAGGCAATATTCCTTGTTTCTGACCACAGTGCATCAACTCTGAGAAGTTTAAGATAGTCGAATCCGTTTGGGATATCGGTTGGAGTCAGCTCTTGTGCAACCTGTTCACGAATTTCATCATCTGTTTTGTCAGCATCAGAATCATCCATAAACCAACCCATAATTTTATTTTTTACGTCATCAAACCATCCCGCCTGTGTTGAATTATTTCCGTTGTATCCAGGAACAAACTCTTGTGCTACATGACTTCCGATATTAACACTTGGAAACATTGAAACTATTGCCCTATTGCCATTGTCAAATAAACCGATTAGACCCTGTGATTCGAAAGTATTGCTTTTTAATGCTGCCTGGTCGTCGTTTACACAAAAAACACTGTCTCCAAGGAATAGTGAGATCAAATTAGTTACTGTTGCAAGACTTTCTGCCTTTTTTAATGAGTCAAGACTCTTCTCCTCGCCCGTAATCGCCTTGCTGGTAACATTTACTTCCTCATATGCCGCTTTGATATCAATACATCCTCTCTTCGAGACATTGTTAATTGCTTCCTCAGCGCGAACTACTTGAGGAGAGAATAAGAAGAATAAGAAAACAAACAGTATGGGCAGAAATTTTTTCATTTTGACATTATAAAATATTAATTAACAAACATTATTGAATCTAAATATTTCTCAACATCACAAAAAACTTCTTTCTTTTGGGATGAGGTTATGCACCTACTTTCTCTTTCAATACTTTCATCGAAAAAATCTTTAACATAATCCGCGAAAAGACAGTAGCTAGAGATTCCGTCGATGGTACAATCAGTATATGTGAAGACAATATTTTTTATATCACCCAAATACCACTTATACCAATTTTCACACAAATACATTTTTTTAATCTTTTTAACGCCACTTACTTCAAAGCATTTTCCTTTACTCCAATCGTAATAATCAGACTCGTTCCTCACTCCGTTTATAGAGTAGTGAAGATTATCTCTTTCTATTAATTTTTCAATTTCTCTCTGCGTATATTGAGCTAAGGGTGGAGTTTTTTCAGTCCCATAAAGAAGCATTTCTGTATCTATTGTGTTTTTTGAGTAAGTTTTCATTGTGGGCAGATATCCAACTAAGAAGTCGGCCTCATCTAAATTTTTTCCATATTTCCAATGTGCAGGGACATTTATCTCAATAGAAGCAGAAGGGACTTCTTCAATTTTCTTCTCTCCCACCACACCATCTTCTTCAATAATATCTTCACTTACTTGTGTATTAAAGAAGTCAGCTCCTACCAAAGTTGATTTGAAACCCTTGTAGAGTAAAAAAAATGCAATTAGGAGTAAAAACAAAATAAAAATCTTTTTTATCATATTAATAAATTAACATATGTTATAGATAGATTCAATTATATTTGGTAGAATGCACATATTGGAGAGATGCCTGAGTGGCCGAAAGGAAACGCTTGGAAAGCGTTCGTATGAGTAATCATACCGTGGGTTCGAATCCCACTCTCTCCGTGGTAATTTTACAGTATTCGATGTAATATGTTCTCATGCAACACCTACTACTTGCTGGGTTCTGCCTTGTTGTTTTGATAAAATCTGCAAATGTCTTCATTGACCAATCTCTTGCGATTGCAAAGAAATTAAAGTTAAGTGGTTTTCTAATTGGCTTTACAATAATCTCTCTTGGAACAGCATTACCCGATATCCTCATAAGCGTCTTTGCAGTAGCTCAAAAGAATCCTGACTTTGCAATCTCAACATTTGTAGGAAGTGCATTTACAAATATGACTCTCCTAGTAGGAATACTTGCTTTCTTTACAAAATACAAACTAAACAAAACTGATGTAGAAAAAAATATCCCAATAACATTCGTTGCTTCTCTCGCATTGCTAGTATTAATCATTCTGTTTAGGATGAAATTCACATGGATTGTTGGAGTCATATCTCTAATAATATATGTTTTTACTGTTTTCTTTGCCTCACAAAACAATGTAACGAAGATTAGACAAAAAACAGACAAGATAAACATTGTAATATTCATAATCTCTTTCATCCTGTTGATAGTTGCTGGGAAAATATCGACAGACCAGTTCATTCTCTTTGCACATTACTTCAATATTGCAGATTCCTTGGTAGGTTACTTCCTCGTGGCCTTGGGTATCACAATACCAGAGCTTGTAACGTCCCTAGAGGTCATAAAGAGGGGTGATTTACACCTAAGTCTCGGAAATATACTCGGAGCTACTTTAATCAACATTCTGTTCATTCCAGGGCTTGCCTCTCTCTTTGCACCTCTAAACTTCCAAAACTTTCTTCCCGTTGTAATCCTCCTGATTTTCGCTATTCTTCTTTTCTTCTTCCTCTCTGTTCTAGGTAAGGAGTACTACATTACAAAAAGAGAAGGCTTTGCAATGCTTTTGGTATATCTACTTTTTGTTGTTTCTCAATTTCTTTGAAGCAAGAAAAGTCAACCCTATTAACACCCAAAACAACATTAACCCTTGAGGAAGTGACATAAAGTAATGGTCAAACATCCCAATTGTAATTAGGGAAATCAAAATCAAAACATTTTCCAA
>CAZGKK010000019.1:0-11840 GCA_964526165.1 uncultured Candidatus Saccharibacteria bacterium
ACAAGAGATCAGCTTGATGCAGAGATCAGAACTCAGGCAGACGCTCAGAACTATCGCCAACGAGAGGAAGCAAAAGCAGTAGCAGATGCTACCTTGCTGGCCGCAAAAGCTGAAGCTGAAGCAATTCGGATCAAAGGCCAAGCAGAAGCAGACGCAATCCAAGCAAAAGGTTTGGCAGAAGCATCCGCAATTGATAGCAAGGCTTTGGCCATGCAAAAATACGGTGATGCCGCAAAGCTTGAAATGTATCTCAAGACTTTACCCCAAGTTGCAGAAAACATTGCAATGCCACTCTCCAATATTGACAAAATTACCATGTTTGGCGAAGGAAACAACACCAGACTTATCACTGACATCGTCAATAGCATGACAAAAATTGACGAGAGTCTTCAAACTTCACTGGGTCTTGATATCAAGAAACTTTTATCAAAAGTCACTGGACATACAACACCCAATGAAGAGTAAGGTTTTCATACCTTAAAACTGTTTGATTAACGTATGTGGTGAGACATAACCTCAAAAATTATGTCTCACCATTAAATCCCCAATAAAAAAAGAAGGAAGTGATATAATAAAAAATGAAACAAAAGATATTACTCTTTGTTTTCGTTCTACTACTAGTACTCCCCTTTGTTCTGATAATACAAAATAGAGATAAAATTCAACAATACCCTCCAAAACAATTAAAAGAAGATGTTTCTGAAGAAATAGAGCCTGAAGTAATTCCGGAACCACCCAAACCCTACGAAGAAATACTTCTCTCACAAATGACAGCAGAAGAAAAAGTAGGTCAACTCTTCATATTTGGTATTGAGGGTCTTACAAACTTAACACCAGAGAATAAACAATTTCTCATCGATACAAAAATCGGTGGAATAATACTCATGTCTAAAAACATTACAAGTGAAGCTCAGTTGATTTCCCTAGTACAAGAAATACAATCTACAAACCATATCCCTCTATTCATATCAATTGACCAAGAGGGTGGAGTTGTCTCAAGAATCAAATGGGACAATACCTTACTAAGGTCACAGCTGTCTATTACCTCCCCAGAGGAAGCATATCAAATCGCAAAGAATAAAGGAGATATGTTAAAAAGATATGGTGTAAACATGAACCTTGCACCAGTTGTAGAATATTCAAGCTATGCAAATTCATTCATATACAAAAGAGTATTCTCCGGAGATATTGGACAAGTCATTCAAAAAAGCCTTTCAACAATATCAGGTTACAATGACACAGGCTTAATTTCAGTAATTAAACATTTTCCTGGGCACGCCAATACGACAATTGATCCACACTACAAATTACCAAGTCTAAATATATCGAATGAGCAGTGGAATGAACACATAGAAAGCTTCTCAAGAATAATTAAGGAGAAACAAATTGATGCTTTAATGGTAAGTCATACCCTTTTTCCAAATATTGACAGTAACCCAGCAACTATTTCATTTGAGATATTAAATAACCGCTTAAAACAAGGATTAAATTACAACGGCTTAATTATCTCCGATGATATGGAAATGAACGCTCTAGATGGGTTAGGGAGCCCCACAGAGGTTGCACTGAAGGCCCTTCAAGCCGGATGTGATATTTTAATGTACGGTAAATATTCACCTGACAATAGATATTCTCAAAAGGTTGTATATGACCACATTCTTTCCAAAGTAAAAAGTGGTGAATTAAACATTGACGAGAAAGTATTAAAAATCCTAAGGGTTAAATTAAAATACAACATACTTACACCTCAATAATTATTTTGATATACTAAAAATAGCTAATTTTAGTTATTAAACAAATGGGTTACTTTATTGGTTTTGTTGTGTTTTTAATATTTTTTCTCTCTGCTTTCATAAAAATTGTTCCAGAAGGTTACCATGCTTTGGTAGTTAGATTTGGAAAATACCAAAGAACAATACAACCTGGAATAAACTTTGTAGCACCATTTATTGAAACTATCCTTAAGGTAGACATTAGAGAACAGGTAATGGACATCCCAACTCAGGAAGCAATTACATTGGACAATGTCTCTTGTATGGTTGATGGGGTTGTAAGATTTACTGTTGTAAATCCAAGTGTTTCAATTTTTAAAGTCCAAAAATATGTTAATCAGATTTCAGCTAAATCTCAAACAGCTCTTAGAGATGTAATTGGAAGTGTCTCGCTAGATGCATTACTTTCTCAAAGGACACAGATAGCTGAGAATATTAAGGCTATTGTTGATAGTGCAGCTGAGGCATGGGGGGTTGATATCTCTGCAATCGAAATTCAAAATATTGAGATTCCTTCTGATATGAAAAGAGCTATGGCACAACAAGCTGAAGCTGAAAGAGACAGAAAAGCAAGAATTATTAAAGCAGAAGGAGAGAAAGATGCAGCTATTAAACTAGCTGAAGCATCTGCAATACTTTCCAAGGCTCCTGGAGCACTCGCTTTAAGAACTCTTCAGACATTAAAAGAGATATCCGCCGATCCTTCTGAAAAAATTATTATTGCAATGCCTTCTGATTTCTTTGATAAAGCTGGGACAATAATTAAAAATGTCTAGAAAAAAGCAGTATCTACAATTAGCATTCAACTCTTCCTTTGAAGATTTTCTTTCAGTTATAAGATTAATTCCTCAAAACCCCAATATAATAATTGAAGCTGGGACACCACTGATAAAGAAAGAAGGGGTAGGAGTAGTTAGTAAAATGAGAAGATATTGGAATGGATTTATCTGTGCTGACATTAAGGTTGTTGATGGAGCAAAGGCTGAAGTAGAAATGGCAAAAGCAGCTGGAGCAACTCATATTACTGCTTTAGGAAACGCTTCAAAAGAAACTTTGAAAATCTTTATTCAAACCTGTAAAGAGGTTGGAATGCTTTCCGTAATTGATATGATTAATACTCCAAATCCCCTGAAATCCTTATGGGCAGCTAATATTGTTCCAGATATTGTAGTAATACATAGAGGAAGAGATGAGGAGAGTAGCTTTGGTGAATTATTACAGTATAAAAATATCTCTAAGATTAAAGGGAAGTGGGATACATTAGTTGGGGCAGCTGGGGGTATTGATCAGAAAGAGATGGAATCAGCATCATTTAATGGAGCCGATATAGTTGTTGTTAATGTGGTTCGCCCGACAGATCCGTGGGAGGGTTTAGTTATTGACAACAACATAAAAGAGAACATTGATAAGTTCTTAAGATTTGTACTCTAATTGGGCTCATAGTGTTAATCTCTTAAATTTCCTTGACAACCTAATACCTCAGTGATATTATTTATATTACCTATCTACTACGGTGGTAGTTAGCAGAATTAGGAAGCAGAAATCTAACCAATTTCAACTATTAAATTAGTAAGTGCTTCCTTTTTCGCTTTTTAAAGCTATTCCAAATTCTCCTTTTAACTTCTTTTTACTTGAAAATATTACCTTAAAGGGATATATTGATATGTAATTTCAGTTTTCTGCCCAATGAATCATTTTAGAGGAGATCTAGTTGTAATCGGTTGTGAATCTGGAAAAGAATTTGCAATCAAAGTATTAAAAGAGATAAACAAAAAAAGTAAGAAAAAGATACATCTCTTAGATTCTCAAGAAATTACCTTTGCAAATACAGAAATAAAATCTGTACTTAATGAAAGTGTTAGAGGAAAAGATGTTTTTGTAATTCAAGATGTAGAGAATCATTACAATGGTAAAAGTGTAGATGAAAACCTAAGAGCCCTTTACACAGTATTAGGGGCTTGTAAGAGATGTGATGCAAACTATGTAACTGCTGTAATACCATCATTTCCCTACTCTAGACAGGATAAACAGTGGGGGAGGGAAGACATTTCTGCAGCAAGAGTCGCTTGGGAGCTAGAAGGGGCTATGGGTGCAGACCATATCATTACCATTGATTTACACAATACCGCTATTCAAGGGTTCTTCCGAGTATCCTGGGTAGACAATCTAAAGGGTAGTCAGGTTTTACTTCCATACATTAAGAGATTGATTAAAGATCCAGAAAATACGACTATTTTACCTACAGATTTAGGAGGTGCAAAAAGAGCCAACTACTATTCAACAAACCTAAATACCGATGTAGCTTTTGCCTACAAAGTGAGAAACTACAAGAAGAAGAATACAATTCAAGATCTAAAGATAATGGGTAACATTAAAAATAGGACTGTATATATTGTTGACGATATGATTGATACTGGCGGCACTTTTTGCAAAGCAGTGGAGATCGCTAAAGAAAACGGGGCAAAAGACATAATTGGAGTGACAACATTTGGACTTCTCAATGGGAATGCTGTTGAAACCCTAAATGAATTACATGAGAAAGGAATCTTCTCAAAATTAATTTGCACTGATGCAACATATATACCAAAAGATATATTAGAAAGACATAAATGGATTAAAGTGATATCAGTATCAAAGTATTTTGGGGAAGTAATCTATCGACTGAATACAAGACACTCAATTGGTAGTCTTCTAGATTAGGTTATAGTATATTCGGGCTCGGTAATTTTTATCTCCATACCAATGTTTCCTGTTAGGTGCACACAACCCATATAATATATCCCTTTCAAAAGTATTGACAAAATAATTACTCTTCTTTAGCATAAATTATAGCACTTTTAAATCCTACTAGATTTGGTACCAGACCCATTTGAAGAACCAATCTTTCTTCATTGAAGGTTTCTAGGGTTTTGGAGGATATGTTAATGATTCGAACATTGACTGCCTAGTAGCAATAATTGAGAGCAATCTCTTTTATTTGTTGCTAGGTCCAACTTATACGCTGTAAGGTGTATATTGCTAACGTTGGACGGAGTATATTGGTACTGCCGTCCTTTTTTTTTCTAAATACTTTTTCCTTTTTGATATAATTTAGGATGAAAATTTCCTTTACGAAAGTCCTTTATTTTTTTATTTCAATTCTTCTCTTTGCTTTACTTATTTTCTTCTCTGCAAGCTTCTCACCTGATGAGATCTCCTTATTCATTACCAAAGCCGGAATTTATGCTCCGTTACTCTATATTTTAATTCAGATTGCTGGACAGATATTTGCACCACTAAGTACTTCCGCCCTTTTTGTTGCAGGATTCATACTATTTGGTAAAACTGCAATTATATACTCAATACTTACTTGGTTAATTACTTCCGCTGCGAACTTTCTACTAGCTAGGAAATATGGTAAAAAAGTTCTAAAGAAATTTATAGGAGAAGAGGGTGTAAGAAGAATAGAGGAGATTGCGCAGAGAATCGACAAAAAGAAATTTTTTTGGTTAAGACTCTCAACCTTTTATATAAATGATTTTGCGTCTTACGCCTTTGGTCTAACCAATATTTCATTTTCAAGGTACTATTTTGTTTCAATATTTAGTATGATCCCCTGGAGTATTATAATGAGCATTATTATGCAAAATGGAGAATCTCCCATAATTACCACCCTAAAAATATTTCTGAGTATGATTCCATTTGCCATATTAAGTTATATTTTTCTAAGAAAAAGGAAAAAATAACAAGTTCATTTCCAGATAAATGTCATAATTATTAAGGGTTATAGTAATTAGCAGTATTACAGTAACTTTCCTATAACAATATTAACAAGTCTTACCCAGTTAACACCCATGACCGCTAGTAATTATGTCTTGCAATTATGCATATTGCTCTTTAATATAAGTTATAGCACTTTTAAATCCTACTAGATTTGGTACCAGACCCATTTGAAGAACCAATCTTTCTTCATTGAAGGTTTCTAGGGTTTTGGAGGATATGTTAATGATTCGAACATTGACTGCCTAGTAGCAATAATTGAGATTTATCTCTTTTATTCGTTGCTAGGTCCAACTTATACGCTGTAAGGTGTATATTGCTATTTGGACGGAGTATATTGGTGCTACCGTCCTTTTTTGTTTTTTATAACAATTCTAATTCACAGTGTAATCATCGAAGTATCCCTGTATCAATACTACTGGGGTTCCTTTGTCTCCACTTCCACTTGTTAAATCACAAAGACTTCCCAAGAGGTCAGTTAATTGACGTGGTGTAGTACCAAAGGATTTTTCACTTTCAAATTTTTTCAAGTTCTTTTCATTAATCAACTTCTTTACATATTCTTCCAAATTTCCTTTCTTATCCCAATTTTCAGAGATATATTTCAATTTAACCTCCTTAGGCCTTCCCAACAAACCATCTGTAAAGAAGGGAGAAACTACTGGGTCTGCTAATTCCCATATTTTCCCAACTGGATCCTTGAAGGCACCATCACCGTAAACCATTACCTCAACCTTTACACCTGTTTCCTTTTTAATCATTTTTTGAATTCTTTCTACCAATTCTTGACCATCCCTAGGGAAAAGTTTCAATTTATTCTCCCCAGTCTTATTTGAACCTAAAAGTCCGTACATCTGGTTGTATCCTCTTTTGTTGTTTTTCCTAGAGCATATATCATCCAAGCCAAACAGAATTTTTGCACCATTCTCCCTCAATTTCCTTTTACTGTTTTCTCTGGTATGGATATCACAACAAAGTATATTTTTAGTAAATTTCAAGATATATCTGGGATCATTTGAAAAATGAACTTCTACACCCTGACCAAAACTCTTGTAGTACTCTACATAGTCAATACCTGTAAATTCATGCTTGAATGAATATCCAAAAAGCTTTCTAAACTTTTTTTCACTAAAAGAATTTGAGTAAGGATTAATTCCTGATTCCTCAAGCATCTGAGGATCTATGATGTGATTCCCAACCTCATCAGAAGGATAGCTAAAAAGAATATGAACCTTTTTACATGCCATTGTGACCGCTTTTAGAATAAGGGAGAATCGGTTTCTACTTAATATGGGAAATACCAAACCGATTTCTTCATCTCCAAATTTTGTTTTAATCTCTTTTACAACATCATCGAGAGTAACAAAATTGTGCTGACAAATTGATACTACTGCTTCTGTAACACCTATAACATCTCTATTTCTTAGTTGAATTTTATTACTTTTAGTGGCTTTCAAAATTGAATCAACAACAACTTGAGCTAAATCATCCCCCTCCTTAATTATTGGAGTCCTAATACCATACACAGATGTTCCTATATTTCTCATATCTTTGTAGTAAAAATTAAATTAGAGAACGTGCGAAAATAATGCCGGTCACAGCGGCTCCTGTTATTGAGCCAGAAAGCCCAGCTCCATCTCCAGCAACATACAACCCATTAATTGAAGTTTGAAGATTTTTATCTGTACTTATTTTAGAAGACCTGAACTTAACTTCCGGTGCATAGAGTAGGGTCGAACCAGAATTAATACCTGGCATTACCTTATCAAGTGCCTCCAAACCATCTGTAATATTTTTCACAACTCTATACGGCAAAGCCATTGCAATGTCCCCAGGAGTAACATCTGTAAGAGAGGGTTCTACAAAGGTTTTGTCTAATCTACTCCAAGTACTCCGTCTCCCTGATTTTAAATCTTCTAATGATTGCAAAAGAGGCTTTCCCCCACCAATTGTCGAAGAGACTTCAGCAACTGATTTCGCATAGGCAATAGAATTTTCAACAGGTTCTGTAAGATGTACTTCATTTAAAAAAGCAAAGTTAGAATTTTTGGACTGATGATTTGAATTAGAATGACCATTTACACATACATATCCATCATATGTCTCAGTGGCAACTTCACCATTTGGACAGCTACAAAATGTTCTAACTATGTCATGGTATGTTTTTGTCCTTATTCGGTAAACAGTTTCGTAAAGAGTTTCTGCTTGTTTCTTCATTATTTCTGCTGGGAATTCTACTCTTACACCAACTTCAACCTTGTCATACATATACTTAATCTCATACTTATCTGCTAATTTCTGTAACCAAGATGCACGAATCCTTCCTGGAGCTAACAAAACGATATCTGAAAGTAACTCGTCCTTTTTTTTAGTTAGAACACCTCGAACCTTTTTACTTTTTACAAGAATGTCCTCTACCTCTGTTTTGTCAAAAATTTCAATTCCGGAATCTTCTAAATATTTTTCGAAGCTTTCAATAACATTCTTCAACTTATCCGTACCAACATGTCTTGCCTTCCTAACGATTAATTCAATATCGTTTAATACTGCATCTTTAATTAATTCATTGTAATTGGGTGTTAATTTGGGGTAATACTCTGAATCTACGCCGAATTCAGAAAATACTGTATCTACATAGTCTAATACTTTTTGATATTTTGATTTAGCAAGCACATGAAATGCTTTTTCATGGGACAGGTCTGCTGTGAAATGGAGTTTGCCATCTGAGAATGTACCCGCACCTCCAATTCCAGACATTACTTCATTGGATTTCCTCTTAGAAAGTTTGTTGCCCATATCTAGTAGAGCTATTTTCAACTTTTTATCGCTCTTTAGAAGCTCATAGCATGCAAAAAGACCGGCCGGACCAGCTCCTACAATAATTACATCATATTTGGACATGGCATTATGGTGATAATGTTACATAACATTATTCCAAAAAAACTTTCAGTCTGCAAGGAGTTTCTATTTAATATTCCAAATATCAGAAATACTGTTTACAACTTGTAAATCTAAATCTTCTAAAGACAAATTTTCTAGTTGAGAAAATTTCCCTCTCCTATCAATCCAAATAAGGTGTTTTACTCCCGAACTTATGGCTGGAAGAATATCTGAATCAAGGCTATCTCCAATAACGAGTAATTCTTGCAAATCTAATCCTCTAGAGAGAGCTTCTTTTACAGGAGTTCTCCAATCTTTTGGCTTCTCAATATCAGTAGTGAAGAAGGGGAGATCCGTTAAACCAAACTCTTTTTTCATAGTATCAATTTTGATTTGTGTCCATTCAATATCTGCTAAAGTATTTGCTGCAAAGAAAGAAATATTCGGATACTTAAAGAAAAAATCAAAAAGAGGTATTGCTTCAGGATAGATTTCAGGAGAATTATTGTAAAAGTCTTTAAAATGAGTATTTAGGATCTCACTCATTCCATCATTAAAATCAGAACCGTAAAAGTCTCTAAGACCCTCTTCATATTCAACTATAACGGGTAAGGGTTTACAGTTTCTCTCTAGAAACTTCCTATGAACCTCCTCTGATACCTTTTGAGCTGTTTCTAATGGAGCAAGATTCTTGTAGGGAAATTTTGTTGCAACCTCGAGATAAGCTTTGTCTTTCTTTGTAATATAGTATGTATCGGTCTCAAAAACTGTATTATCCAAATCAAAAAGTAGACCTCTTATTCCTCTGTCCTCTAATGCCTTTTCTAGGCTCTGTGGTGGCTTTAATTCTTGTTCTAGATTCATAAGGGTTAATTATATTACTTATTCTGCATTTCGAAGAATATATCTTGCTTTACCAAGAACTTCTTCAATATTCTCTTCGTTCACAATATAGAGTCTGACAGTACCATCAACTAATTTATTTGAATCAGCTAGAAGCAATACTGTTCTTCCTTCTACTTCATACTTACCAAGAATTAATCCTACATGACCAAAATCTCCTCCATAAATTACAAAGATATCGCCTCTTTGATACTCATTGATATCCAAAGCATTGCCACCAATTCCAACACCCCCATTGTAAAGATCAGTTTTCCCTGATATATCGGAATTGTAGTATGGAAAGAGAGCACGAGGGACCAACGATTGAGCTCCCTCCTCTGTACTCATGCTTGATATATCTACCATATTCAATTCAGGGTAGAGTTCTTCCATCATTTCAACAAAACCTACACATTGAAGTGGTTGTGTAGCGATTCTAACATTATATGGAATTTGTATTGCTTTCTCCGTAACCTCTATACCGTTTTTCTTCACCATCTCTTCATACCAAGGGGTAGAGATAAGATACTTAGGTAAATCATATGTATTTCTGTCGTATTCTTTAAACAAATCGCGTAATTGTATGAAGCTTTGAACAACTTCATCATCTTTAATAAATTCATCAATCACACTCAAGTCTTCAAGATTATACAACAAATCAATTTGTTTAGTATACTCACCATTTACAGGATAGGTTTCTACACTATTTTGTATTTTGAATGTATTAGTACTAGTAAGTGAAGATTCTAATTCCCCTTGAGTAACAGTTACTGTTTCGTTAACAAAAGTTTCCTCAACCCCATATGAATCCTTAGCTTCAGTTACAATTACCAAACCCTCCATTTTTTGAAAGTTGTTTGAGATTAGCCCAACAGTTACTGTTTCACCATTCTTCCCTATCAACTCTCTTTCTTCCAATATTTCGTAGGTCATTCCTTCCGGTACAGAAAACTTTTTTACCGGCCTGTAATCGTTGTAGCGTCTATGAATAAAGGTACTTTGAAGAAGAGGAATCGAGTATACTTCCGCCCCCCCTGAAGCAACTTCCACTGTGTATCCTTTTTCTTTGTATTCAACATTATTAACATTCATTTCAATCCCTTCCCAATTATCAATATTTAATATGGAAGTGTCCAATGGCATTTGTTCCTGTTCCATTAATTCTAATTGGACATTCTCATCAGCAACAACATTGTAGCAAACAGGTGCGAATGGCGGATTTTTAGAATTCAATTCTTCCTCAACTGATCTGTAGGGTCCGTATGAACGCAATGGCTGGATTAATGGTGTTGGTTCTTGATATACATCTGAAGCTTTAACTTCTTTTGGATTGAGAGAAGAAGCAAACAGTGCAGCAGCAAGTACAAGCTTTACTTTCTGTGCATTAGAATTACTATTTTGCTGATTTTGATTTTCAATACTGTTTTGATTCTCCATTTTTTTCTTATTTAAAGTATAACAGTTTTATTCCTTTAGCATATCTAAATCTTCTTTAAACAATGCAACAAAAGGAATGTTGTAAAACCTTGAAATCTCCTCTATATTTTTAATCTGTCTCTTTTTCCTCTCACTTAATGAATATTTTGAACTTTTTGTAATCTCAACTAATACTCCGAAATCACTAATAGGTTCTACTATGTAAAAATCTGGCAAATTATTACAGTCTTTTATTTCTGGCTCTCTGTAAACCTTAAAACCTAATCGGATCATCATTCTTGCATACTCCCTTTCATGAGGACTAAATTGATTTCCATTCATTCTTTCTTGAAGACCTAAATGAATATCATCTATATTATTCTCGAAATATCTATATGTGTCAGCTTCACAGAGGGGTTCTCCAAGAGATATCACATCCTCAATTTTAAATTGCACATCCTCTTCTTGAAACCAATTTTTATCATCCTCAATATTACTCATACTATCTAATTTCAATATTTATATTATTACTCTTTCTCATTTTTATTTTAGGAGTAAACAAAGCAGGCTGTTGTTTTAAATACTGCAAATCAGGTTCTTGCTTTAAATACAACAAATCAACGACATTCCTTACTTCCTCATCCTGTTCAAAGCTACTTTCTTCTAATTCATCCTGAAAAGGTAATGGAGTAGAATGTTGGCTCTTTCTAAAGGAATTGTAGCTATTCCAAAGATATTCTAGCATCTCTTTTTGTCCAACTGGTTCATCTTCAGTAAAGGAAAGACTAAATATTGCATTTACGTCTGAAACATGACCCAATCCATACTCATCTGTTTCGTTAAAAGATAGACTTGTAGGAAGAATCTGAACATCGATTTTGATATACCCATCTCTATTCATTTTCCATATTAAATCAAATGATGCTCCATCTCCACTATATGCGACAGTAGCATCAATATCTCTCCAATCTGCACTAAACGGTCCTTGCGCGTATGGACCTGGGTGTGTCCATCTTCCAATACCCAAAGGCAAAATTTCAACCCCTTCTACTTGGGAAAGCAATGAAGACACTCCAGTAGCAGTGGCACAAACTCCCCCTGCATATACAACACTGCCTCCACTGTTACGTC
>CAZGKK010000020.1:0-10939 GCA_964526165.1 uncultured Candidatus Saccharibacteria bacterium
GATTTGCTCTATCTATTGCAAACCTTCCTGCAGCTACTCCTACTACCATAAGGATTACTAAGATTCCCATTACAATTAGCATCTCTATTAATGTAAATGCTTTGTATGTTGACCTCTTCATATTTATAAATAATTTGTTAATTTAACTACTAATAAATTACACAATGCTATTAACATTGTCAAGACCTATGTCATAACCTGTGACAAACCAAACATTGGCATATACACACCAAGTGCAATAAAGCCTACTGCAACACCCATAATTATGAGTAGAACGGGTTCTAATACAGATGAAAGGTTAGAAGTAGCAGTATCAACTTCCTCTTTGTAATATTCTGAAACCTTATCCAAAACTGCATCTATCTCTCCCGTTTCCTCTCCAACAGAAATCATACTACTTACCAACAACGGGAAGTTGGTACTCCTAGCTATTGGCAAAGCTAAAGGACCTCCCTTTTCCACCTCATCTCTAGCATCCATAACAACATCCTTAAATACCGTATTACCCAAAGACTGCCCCGTCAGCTCCAAAGCTTTAACAATTGACAAACCACTACCTAAGAGTAGAGCAAGTATTCTTGTAAACTGAGCTATTTGTGTCTTTGAAACAAGTTTTCCTATGATTGGAATTTTCAAAATTATTTTATCTATAGTTTTTTTCCCCTTCTCAGTACTTTTGTAAAATCTAAATCCAAGAAAAAGAACAAGAAAAATAATTATTACTGCCCACCAATAATTGAGGGCAAAATCACTCATAGCCATAATCATTTTAGTAATGATTGGTAAATCAGCTCCAAAATCTTTGTATATATCTGACATTGAGGGAACAAGTACAAACATCATCATTAATACAACACCAAGAATGACAATGAGGATAATAACGGGATAAATCATTGCTGACTTGATTTTTCTATTAAGTGAATCTTTTTCCTCCAACTCAGTTGCCAACTTTCCAAGAATAACCTCTAAGTTTCCACTTTCCTCACCAGCCTCTATTAGGTTCAAAGTTATGTTGTCAAAGACATCTTCCTGCTCCCTAAAGGAAACAGAGAGAGATTTCCCAGACTGAACAGCTGTTGATACGTTGACAAGGACTTTTTTAAACATAGGATTGGCTGATTGTTCCACCATTATTTCCAATGCCCTGTTAAGTGGAAGTCCTGAAGAAATCATTGTAGCCATCTGCCTCATGAAAACGACTTTCTCCTTCATTGGGACTCCACCAATATTGATTTCTGCAAATCTACTGGGATCTAGAAAACCTGCCTCTTTTATTGACACAATAATCAAGCCTTGGTCATGCAATATATCGGAGACTGCTTCTGGGTCCCTTGCCTCAATGTCCCCTTTTACTTCTCTTCCATTTTTATCTCTTGCAAAGTATTTAAATTTTCCCATATTTTATCCTTTCAATAATCTTACTACCTCATCAGGATGAACAGCATACTCTTGTGCCTTTTGTGCAGTAATTACACCCTCTCTTACTAACGACACTAATGATTTCTCAAGATATATCATGCCAATATCAGCACTTGTGCGAATTACATTGTCGATTTGGTGTGTTTTTCCCTCACGAATCAAGTTTGCGATAGCAGGAGTATTAAACATGATTTCAGAGACAGCTCTTCTCCCTCCCTGGTCAAGAGGTATTAGTCTTTGTGCAACAATTACTTGTAAAATATTTGATAACTGCAATCTTATCTGAGCCTGTTGATTCTCCGGGAATACGTCAATGACTCTATCTACTGATTGTGCGGCATTGTTTGTGTGTAGTGTAGCAAAAACTAAATGTCCCGTTTCAGCAAGAGTAATTGCAGCAGCAATAGTTTCGTAATCTCTCATCTCACCGACCAAAATGACATCTGGGTCTTGCCTCATAGCACTTCGGAGGGCAATATTCCATGAGTTTGTATCATCATTCATCTCTCTCTGATCAATTAAGGATTTTTTCCCTTCAAACACATATTCGATAGGATCCTCAATTGTAATAACATGTTCAAATCGACTTCTATTAATATCTTCTAACATTGCAGCCAATGTTGTACTTTTTCCATGACCTGTTGGCCCTGTAACCAATACAAGTCCCTGTTTCAGTTTAGCTATTTGATGATATATCTGTGGCAACGTAAGCTCCTCAATTGTTTTAACTCTTGTTGGAATCAATCTGAAAGCAGCGGCAAGATTCTTCATTGTATAGTATGCATTGACTCTAAATCTAGCTTCTCTAGCTCCATTAAAAGAGTATGCGAAATCAATCTCTCTGTTAACTTCAAGAAGTTCTTTCTTGTCATCGGGTATTACAGAAAGAATTAACCTTTCGGTGTCCTCAGGTGTAAGTAATTTCTCTCCGACATCAACTAATTCTCCATCTATTCTAATAATAGGTGGGTAACCAACAGAAATGTGTAAGTCAGAAGCATTTTTGTTAACGACCTCTGCAAATAAACCTGGCATAGTAATTTCTGTACCATCGTAAGCAAGAACTCCACCGGTTTCATCAATTGGCTCGTTGTGAGGCATGATCGTACTTAGTGGCTTTGAGAGATTATGCTCTTTCTCATTCCTTTGCATTGCCTTTATTTGATTTAGTTCTGGCATTATCTGTGACAATGAATCATTCCAATTCTTCTGTTGAGTTGGAGGAACTTCAAGGTTGGGTAATTCAGTAGGCTGCTGAACAAAGGTTACCTCATCTTTTCTTTCTTCGGGAATGGTTTGAGTCGGAGCGGGGGAAGGAGTGGGAGCTGAAGTCTGAACCGGAGCATTTTCCGTACTAACAGGAACAGGAGTATCAAGAAGAGAATTAATGTCATTCTTTAATTCCTGTAATTTGGTTTCATCAATATATGTTGAAGTTTCGGTAGAAATTTCCTGGGCTGTACTGGGCTGTAAAGGAATTGATGGGGGTGTTTGAGTTGGCAAAACAGCTTGCGCAGGAGCGGGTGGTGGTGTGACTGGAGACGAGACAGGGGGAGTAGTGGAGTTTGTAAAATCTGGATAGCCAAATTGAACTCCATTTGGATTTTGTGTTTGGGCAGTATTTTCCATATATATATTTATACCAAAAAATTATTCTTTTGACACTCTCAAAACCTCTTCAATTGTAGTAATACCCTCAAGTGCCTTTAGATAGCCATCTTGTACCATTGTGATCATTCCTTGTTCAACCGCGACATCTCTAATATCTGTATCTGTTACAGTCTGCAATATCATTCTACTTATTTTTTCAGAGACATCAAGAACCTCATATATTCCGATTCTTCCAGAATACCCAGTCCCTGCACAGTGATCACATCCTTTCCCTCTATACAAAAATATTTGAGTAGCTCCATCAGGACCCACACTCGGAGCTTTCATGAAAACCGGCTCTTTTGAATCCGTATTATTCACACTGTTTTTTGAGAGTACAACCCTATTAAGGTAAGAAACTAGATCAAAATCTTTAATACCCTTCATAGTTTCGGTGATATTTCTAACAACTTCAGGGTTTACAGGATACGCTTCAATACAGTGCTTACAAATCTTCCTTGGCAATCTTTGAGCAGCAATAGCTCTTAGAGTAGAAGCTAAAAGATACGGTTCAATTCCCATATCCATCAATCTTGGGATAGCTGCTGCAGCACTATTGGTGTGAAGTGTAGAGAGTACCAAGTGACCCGTCAAAGACGCTTGAACTGCAAGTTGGGCAGTTTCGCCATCTCTGATCTCTCCAACCATTACTACATCTGGGTCCTGTCGCAATACTGACCTTAATCCATTTGCAAAGCTTAATCCCACATCATCATTAATCTGAACCTGAGTCACACCTGGAATTCGGATTTCAACTGGGTTCTCTAATGATATGATATTAACCTTTGGGTCATTAACTCTCATGAGAGAGCAAGCAAGGGTTCTTGTTTTACCGCTACCCGTAGGACCAGTAACTAAAATGATACCGTTCGTTACACTCAGAGCGTCCGTAAATATTTGAAAAGCATTTCCTCTCAATCCCGTATCTTCCAAAGAGATATTTTCTGTATCAGATTCCAACAACCTCATTACAACCTTCTCTCCGTAAATCATAGGCATTATGGAGACTCTGATATCAACCTTGTTACTTCCCATCTTAACCTGGAATCTTCCATCTTGAGGAACTCTTTTCTCGTCAATTTTTAAATTTGAAAGAATTTTTACTCTTGAAACAACCGCGGGACTAAGAGATTTAGGAAGAACAAGCCTCTCTGTCATTACACCGTTGATTCTAAACCTAACTCGAACCCTTTCTTCTAAAGTTTCTATGTGAATGTCAGAGGTCTTACTCTTAACAGCATATTGCATTATCGAATTTACAATTCTTGCTACCGGAGCTGCGGCTAGATCAGCACTATTTAATCCTCCCATAGCACTTCCGCTATCATCTTCTGCTAATTCGGTAACTGGAACACCAACATCTTCTAAAGCCTCTGTAACCTGAGAACTCATCATATCTCCAACTCTTCGATCCAAAAGGAAACCCACACCTTCCTTAGTAGTAATGTAAATTTCCATTCTTGTCCCTTGTGGATACCTACTAAGAAGTGCCTGAGTAGCTTGAATATCAAAAGGATCTTCCATTGCAATCTTAACAATGTTGTCTCTTTTCTCAAATGGAACCGCTCTATATTTCGCCAAATTGTCTATTGGAATCTCAGCAATAATACTCTCAGGAACGGAAATAGTTGTTAGGTCAATGAAAGGGATACCAAAAATCTCTGATTTTGCCTTCGCCATATCAGTATCAGAAACCACACCCATCTCTTTGATAATCGTCTCTTCGCTCTTATTTCCTTTAGTCCTTTCCAAAAGAACTTTCCTTACAGTTTCATCATTTACGAGATTATTCTGTTGTAAATACTTCAAAATAGATGTATGGGCAGCCATTGGTGCAGTTTTTATTTAATTCTAATTCAAGTGTATGACAATCGTGTTAATTAGTCAATTGTACTGAAACATTAACTCAGGAAAAAAACTTCTCTTTTGTGTTAGAATCAAAAAATGACATATATTCTTGTCCGCAAAGTAGAAGATGAATCCAAATTGATATTAAGGAAATTCCTTTCAGATATTTTAAAGACTCAGGAGGTGTTCTCCCTTGAAAAAATACTCACTCACCCAGATATACATAATTTAGAAATAACCGAGAAACTAAGTATCGGAATTGAAGATGTAAAGAATTTTCAAAAGGAGTTAATATTCAAACCGTTTCAAGAAAGCTCTCAACTGGGGATAATTCATGATTCCCAAAAAATGACTAATGAAGCACAGAATTCTTTACTCAAGGCACTTGAGGAAAGTGATGAGCAAACAATATATATTTTAACAGTTGATAACGAGAAAAACCTTCTGCCTACAATTCGATCCAGAGCAAGGGTAATCTATACTCAGAAAGAGGAAGAAACCCAAGAAGAAATTACAGAAAGTTTTTTAGACTTAGATTTAATCTCTCAGTTTAACTTAATCGAACAAGCGAGTGAGAGCAGAGATACTTCTTACGAACTTCTTAACAACATTGAAAACAATCTAAAGACAAAATTTGAAATTCGTATAAAAAATGGTAATATAGATGGTTCTAAAAAATTTCTAGAGGACCTAAAAGTGATTCAAAAGAGCAGGGAGAAGATTACTTCAAATTGCAATCGCAGACTTACTTTGGAAGCTATGGCAATACAGCTCAAAGAGTAATATTTTCGGTTAAAAAATGGTATAATAAATAATAGAACACAGAACTTGAAAACGAATTAATTTACTGGAAAACTTTTTTTCTATGGCTAAAGTTTCAGACTACGGTGCAGCAAATATCCAGGTATTGAAGGGGCTAGAAGCAGTTCGAAAAAGACCCGCTATGTATATTGGATCAACTGATGCCAATGGTCTTCACCACATATTTACAGAAATCTTGGATAACTCAGTAGACGAGGCTATTGCTGGATATTGTTCTCAAATTTGGGTCATACTAAATCAAGACGGTTCTGTCACAGTAAGAGATAATGGGAGAGGAATTCCAGTAGCTATTCACCCCGAAACAAAAGTTTCTACCTTAGAAACTGTTATGACTAATCTACATGCTGGAGGAAAGTTTGAGCAGGGTGCTTACAAAGTATCGGGGGGATTGCATGGAGTAGGGATGAAATGTACAAACGCTCTTTCAGAGTGGATGGTCACAACTGTAAAAAGAGATGGGGGAGTTTTTGAACAAAGATACGAAAGAGGCGTACCCACAGCTCCAGTAAAAAAAATAGGCGATTCCTCAGAAAATGGCACACAACATACATTTATGCCAGACGACGAAGTTTTCAGTGTGACAAAATTTGACTTTGAGACAATTATAAAAAAATGTAGACAGCATGCTTACCTTACCGCAGGTCTAAGAATCTCCGTAATTGATGATACGCATGGGGAATACAGACAGTATGATTTGTATTTTGAAGATGGGATAAAGTCCTATGTTCAATTCATAAATCTTGAAATGAAGAGTATTGGGGAAGAGCCATTCTACATGAACAAACAAGAAGGGGATATAATGGTAGAGGTTGCCTTGCAATATACTGATGACATGGATGAGGATGTTAGATGTTACACTAACAACATCATTAATCCTGAAGGTGGTACTCATCTTGCAGGTTTTAGAACTGCAATTACAAGTGCAATAAATACATATGCCACTAAGTCAGAGCTATTAAAAGGCCTAAATGGGACTTTGAGTGGAGATGATGTTCGAGAAGGATTAACTGCAGTCATCTCTGTGAAAGTTCCCAATCCTCAATTTGAAGGTCAGACAAAAATCAAATTAAATAATCCAGAAGTTAAAAGTGTAGTTGCAAAGGTTGTCAGAGATGAATTGTTGACTTATTTTGAGGAACATCCACAAGATGCAAAGAATGTTATAGGTAAGGCAGTACTAGCAAATAAAGCCAAAGCTGCTGCCAAAGCTGCAAGAGATGCTGTAATAAGAAAAAATGCTCTTGAGTCAACAACTTTGCCAGGGAAATTAGCAGATTGTACTAGTAAAGATCCTGCTGAAAGTGAACTCTTTATCGTTGAGGGAAACTCAGCCGGTGGTTCTGCTAAGCAGGGTAGGGACAGACACACACAGGCAATTTTACCTTTAAGAGGAAAGATTATTAACACTCACAAGTATAGAGTTGACAGAGTATTAGAAAATAGTGAGTTCAATGACATTACTACTGCATTAGGTGTTGGAATCGGAGATACCTTAGATATGGCAAAACTTCGATACCACAAAATTATTATTATGAGTGATGCAGATGTTGATGGACTTCACATTACCACCTTAGTTTTAACACTATTGTTTAGATTCTTTAGACCCTTAATAGAGGGTGGTTTCGTATATGTTGCTCAACCACCTTTACACAAAGTGGAAATTGGAAAAAAGAAATTTTACTTCCTTAATGATTCAGAGAAAGACGATTTTGTTAACAAAGCAAAGCTCACTGGAAAGAACCCTGTTTCTAATAGATTCAAAGGATTAGGGGAAATGAATCCTGAACAATTAAGAGATACAACCATGGACCCAGACACCAGGGTACTTAAGAAGGTCCATATTGAAGATGCAGAAGAGGCCGAGAAAGTGTTTGAAATGCTTATGGGAAATGAAGTTCCCCCAAGGAGAAGATTTATTCAATCTCATGCTAGGAAAGCAACATTGGATATTTAATTTTTTAAGATAGAAAAATGGAAGAATTTTTTTCAAATCAAGAAACAGACCAAACATCGGGTAAGATGCAAGAGATTTTTGACGCCTTGATAGAAGATTCAAGCTCTCTAAACAATTTAAGAGCTTCTTCCGATTTAGAAGGTACAAAAGAGCTAGCAATTGTAAAATTAATTGATTCTGAGGATACCACACAAGAAATTCTTTCAGCCTTAAGAGATACCGATTATGGAGAGAAAATTCAAGAGCTTTTTCCTAAAAGAAATTTGATTCAAACAATTGTTCAAAGACGAGAAAAGAATTCTTCCTTTTCGAAAAGATTAATTCTTTTAAATGGGTTAGATGAATCTCAAAATTCAGATGGTTCAAAAAAATTTGTCCTATTTATGCTAGATAAAGAACATGAGTTGCCGTTTACAATCCTAGGAGAACAGGAGCTTTCGCTCTCTGGAGAAGACAAAGAGAAGTGTCAAAAAGTTATCAATTTACAGAAGGCCAATTTGCAATATATTACAGATAAATTAGTAAAAAATAGTTTCTAAAAATAATGGAGGAAGAAATAAATACAACACAAGAAAATATTGAAGGATTAGTTTCAGAAGTTTCCTTTCATCCTGGGGAGGTATCTCCTCGTTCAATTGTAGATGAGATGAAAAGTAATTACCTGGACTATTCAATGTCGGTAATTGTCTCAAGAGCTTTACCTGAAGTTAAAGATGGTTTAAAGCCATCTCAAAGAAGAATTTTAGTTGCAATAAACGATTTGGATTTAACACCTTCCTCTCATTACAGGAAATGTGCAAAGATAGCTGGTGATACATCTGGAAACTACCACCCACACGGAGAAGCTGTTGTATATCCAACTCTTGTAAAAATGGCTCAAGATTTCTCAATGAGATATCCATTGGTTGATGGACAAGGAAACTTCGGCTCCATAGATGGAGATGAGGCTGCAGCAATGAGATACACAGAGGCAAGAATGGGTAAAATAACTCCTGAATTACTCTCCGAGTTAAATAAAGGAACCGTAACTTTTGTTCAAAACTACGATGGTACAAGATTAGAACCTACAATTCTTCCGGCAGGATTTCCAAATATCCTTGCAAATGGTGGTGATGGTATTGCTGTTGGTATGGCTACTAAAATTCCTCCTTTCAATCTTACTGAGTTAATAGAAGCTCTCCAAGGGATGATTAAAATGGGAAATACCTGGATTGGGAAGGCAGTTTACAACGAATTAAGAAAAGCAAAAGAAGCAAAAGAAATAATTCCACAGACTTTAAATTCTCAACCAACTGACTACCTTGAAAGCTATGTAGACACATCCGACATTAACTTCCCGGAGAAAGTGGAGGAGCTTCGAAAAAAGATTCTTGAAGAAAATTCTGTACTCTATCCAGATTTTAAATGTGAGATTACTCCTGAGGAGTTAATAAAGATAATGCCTGGACCTGATTTCCCGACTGGAGCAACAATATATGATCAACAAGAGATATTAAATGTATTTGCCACTGGAAGAGGAAGAATAATTCAAAGAGCAACTGCATCGATTGTAGAAGGCAAACAGGGAAGATATCAGATAGTAATTTCCGAAATTCCATTCCAAGTTAATAAATCCCATATGATCGAAAAGATTGCGGACCTGGTGAAGGAAAAAAAAGTTAAAGGAATTGCCGACATAATAGATGAATCTAATATCGAAGGTATGCGCGTAGTTGTATATCTAAAAAGAGATGCTCAACCCAAAGCGGTTTTGAACAAACTTTACAAATATACAGAAATGCAAAAGGTTTTTAATGCAAATATGATTGCACTGGTAGACCAAGAACCAAAGACATTACCAGTAAAACGAATTCTTGAACTATTTATTTCTTTTAGACTCACAGTAACTATCCGAAGATTTGAATTTGAATTGGCTGCTTCAAGATACAGAGGACATATTTTAGAAGGTCTTCTCAAGGCAATTGATATGCTTGACGAGGTAATCTCAACAATTAGAAATTCAAAGACACAAGAAACTGCAAAGACTAATTTGATTGACAAATTTGAATTCACAGAGGTACAAGCTCAAGCAATTTTGGATATGCAATTGAGGAGATTAGCTGCATTAGAAAGAATGAAGCTTGAAAATGAGCATAAAGATATCAAAGCAAAAATAGAAGAACTAAATACAATGTTAGAGAATCCTGCAAAGGTATTAGAAGTTGTCAATGCTGACCTTCAATTCATAAAAGAGAAATACGGAGATGCTAGAAGGACAAAAATTGTCAAAGGGAAAATCAATGAAATCTCTGAAGAAGACATGGTAGCATCTGAAGACACTTTAGTAACCATTACGCATTCTGGCTATATAAAAAGATTAAATCCAAGTACTTACAAAGCTCAAAATAGAGGAGGGAAGGGTGTCAATGGTGGAGAAACTAAAGAAGGTGACTTCATAGAACATGCATTCCTTTGCAATACTCTCGATGAATTACTCATCTTTACCAATAAAGGTAAGGTCTTTAATTTAAGAATATTTGAGGTTCCTGATTTAGGGAGGACAGCAAAAGGTCTTCCTCTTGTAAACCTTGTTCAAATGGATCCTGATGAGATTGTAACTTCTGTCTTAACAAGAGATCCTAAAGGGGTAGTTGGGGAGGGTAAGGCAACAGATGGGAAGAAGCAAGCTAAGGTATACAAATATCTTTTGATGGCAACAGAGAAAGGGTTGATAAAAAAGACAGAATTAGGTGAATTTACAAAGATTCGTTCAAATGGTCTAACCGCAATTAAATTGGAAGATGGTGATCAACTTACTTGGGTAAAAGCAACTACAGGAAATGATGAGGCAATTTTGATTACTAGAGATGGGAAATCTGTAAGATTTAAAGAAACAGATGCTCGACCGATGGGAAGAAGCACTAAAGGTGTTACTGGTATTAAATTTAGAAGTGCAACTGATTCGGTTGTTGGTATGGCAATTGTTGACAACAACGAACAAAAAATTCTTACTCTATCCGAATACGGATATGGGAAAATGAGTTTACTTAAGGAATACGCTACTCAGAAACGAGCAGGAACAGGTATCTTTACTTTCAGGGTAACAGCAAAGACAGGAAAAATTGCTTGTGCACGAATATTGAAAGATGAAGACCAGGAGATTTTTGTCATATCAGAGAAATCAAAAGTTATCAGAGCAGATATCAAGGATGTTCCAATACTTGGGAGACAGACCTCTGGAGTTAAAGTTATGAATATGAATAGTGG
>CAZGKK010000021.1:0-9665 GCA_964526165.1 uncultured Candidatus Saccharibacteria bacterium
GACTTTCCTCATTTACTCCCGAGGGGTAAATGCAACCATCTAATAGTACTTATACCACTAGATTTTACTATTTTTTAGCTCTTTTAACAAGATATACTACTAATACAACAATAAATATAATCGGCAAACCAAAAATAACTAACCATATTATTAAATTTACCAACCCCTTCGCAAATTCACCTAAAGCTCTTACTGCATTATTGATTACTCCAAGTGGTCTCCATTTCTCTTCTGATTCATATGTTCCTACACTACTTTGAGTTATTGAAACGGTTATTGTTGAATAGTCTGTTTGATTCGCATAGTATTTTAATTGGGATTCAGTAGATTCAATTTTGTATCTAATCTCATTTAACTCCCGGTATACTGCCATTGTATCAGTTACATTTGTAGCCTGTTTCTGGATTTCTAATAATTGCTGTTCTGTATTCTTATAGGTATTTAATCTTGCTTGAAGGTCCATTACTTGCTCTGTCACATCGTCCGCACTTGAAGATGAATAAATCTTCTCAGCATCAATTTCTTCAAGTTCATTGAAGATTTTATCAAATGTTTTCTCTTCCACTTTTATTACAATACTTACATTCCTATTTTTCCCTGAACCCTGGTCTGTTGAATTAGAAATTTTCCCGTCATACTTGATTATTAGGGTTTCAACATCCATTTTTGTCTTATCTATATCATCAGCCCTAAAGCCAATTTGACCTACTCTGATTACATTCTTATCTTCTGAGGCTACAGCTCTCTCGCCATTTGGAATTGGGGAACCCGTTGGAGAGGTTGGTGTTATTGTGTCTTGTACAAATTTCCCAGTATTGTTTAGCAGATAGCTTTCTCCCATACTACTTTCCTCCTGTGAATAGTCAACAGTAGTATTCATAATACTAGATTTTCTTAGAGTGATAAGTGAGACAAAAGATAGAACTACCAAGCCTGCAAGGGAAAGAAGTCCTATCCCAAGGATTTTATACATTTTATTTTTTTCCATAGTCAAAAAAGGATAAAAATTTATTGTAATAAATAATAAGACAATATAATTGCCTTTACAATACAATAATTGTTATCGGATAATACTTGAAATTGAAAAGATGTGTAAAGCTACCTCTTTGAGAATTGAGGTTTCTTTCTTGCTTTGACATGGTGATATTTCTTTCTTTCAACCTCTCTTGGATCTCTTGTAACAAGATGCTCTTTTCTTAAGATAGGTTTCAATTCAGAATCCATTTTATATATTGCTCTAGCAAGACCTAATCTAACTCCTTCTAATTGACCTGTAATACCACCTCCACTGACTTTTGCTGTGAAGTAAAATTTCTCTTCTAAACCTGTAACGATTAACGGCTTATTAAGAATACCCTCAACATTGTCCTTTCCCCCAAAGAAATCTTCAATTGGTTTCCCATTTACTGTAGATGCTTTGTCTCCTGCATAAATTCTAACTCTTGCAGTTGATCTTTTTCTTCTCCCTATTCCTTCAAAATACTTCACGTCTATTTAATTAGTTAAATTTAATCTCTGTCGGATTCTGTCCTCCATGTTTGTGAACAGAATTCTTGTAAACATACAATCTTGTAAGTCTCTCGTCTCTGGATTTGTTGTTTGGTAACATATTCTTAACTGCATCTGTAATGATTTTTGTAGAATCTAATTCCATTTGTCTTGCCCATGTTGTTTCTTTGAAACCACCTGGATACATAGAGTGTCTGTAATACATCTTGTTAGATTCTTTTGCTCTTGTTAACTTTACATTATCACTATTTACAACGATTACATAATCACCACAATCTACATCAGGGACTATTTCTGGTTTCTCTTTTCCTATTAGAAGTGATGCTATTTTGGTTGCAACTCTACCAAGAATCTGATCTTTTACATCTACGATGTACCATTTCCTTTGTATATCTTCTTTTTTTGTCCAAACTGTTTTGTACTTCATTTGTAAATACTAATAATTAAAGTCCCGATCTTGTTCTAGCTCTTTCAGAATGTTTTACAACGGCTGTTTTATCAACCTTTTTATCCCCTCCTAACAACTGCCTCTTATCTTCTTTTTTTATCTCTTTTACTGCCTTTTTCTCATCCTTCTTCTCGATACTATCCTTCTTTGACGTTTTCTTCTTCTCCATTCCAATTAGAGATACTCTTGATTTTTCTGCATTATCACCCGTTCTAAAACCTATTTTCACTATAGTCGTTCCTGTTTTTTCTGCTTTAATGTATTCAAAAAATTTCGTTACTAATTCTGGCTTTCCTAAAACTACATTTAATTTCCTAAAGAAAACTAAATTTTCTGGTTTCTTTTTTCCTTCTTCGATCAATGATGCCATATCGGATTTAACTATCTTTGCTTTTGGAGAAGTAGTTTCAATATGACCCCTCTCGAGAAGTGATCTTAAAAGATTGTGTCTTAAAGCATTTCTATGTGCTGTTTTTCTTCCTAATTTTGCTTTTTTTACTCTTTTGTACATTCAAAACTAGTTGTTAATATTAATTCCGTATTCGTTTAGTAATTCTAAAATTTCATTCAATGATTTGTTCCCAAATCCTGGAAGATTTAACAATTCTGTTGCAGTTGTATTTCTCAAATCGGCAACTGTCTTGAAGCCTCCTGCTAACAAACCTGTTTTTGATCTCTTTGAAATTGGTAACTCTTCAATTTTCCATGCTCCTATTTCGTCATTTTGAGCAACACTGTTTTCTTCAATAACATCTGGAGTATTAATTACCTCTTGGATTTGTTCAACTTCCTTTTCTGCCATCCCCATTGCAATCATCACCTTCCCAGCAAATTCTTGTAGAATCTTTGCTGATTCAAGTAATGCATCTTTCGGAGAAATACTTCCATCGGTTGTTACTCCAATTAATACAGCATCCAAATCAGTTTCTTGTCCTTTTCTTGCTTGTTCGATGAGTAGGCTTACTTTTTCTATTGGGGAGAAATCGCAATCTAAAGGAATTACACCAATTTCTTTTCTTCCAACTCCAGGAACCATCTTGTATCCGACACCTGATTCAACAGTAAACTCCATTGTTAAGGAAGAAGATGAATCTGTTAATGTCGCGATGTGCAAATCTTTATTAACAACTTCAAAATCTCCTGTAGTCTCTATGTCCTTTGCAGTAATTTCTTTCTTACCCTTTGCAACAAGTTTACATATTACTGGTTCTGTTGATTTTGTACTGAACTTAACCTGCTTTAGATTCATTATGACATCAATCATATTCTCTTGAATACCTTCAAGTGTTGAATACTCATGGTCAACTCCTTTGATGCTTACAGATGTTATTCCAGAGCCTCTTAAGCTTGAATACAAAATTCTTCTGAGTGCATTTCCTAATGTATGACCATACCCTCTTGGTAACGGGGAAATCTCAAAAAGACCATAATTTCCTGCCTCTTCCTTAATTGTAACTTTAATATCTTTAAACGCTTCCATTTGGTATTTATATAAAATTATCTAGAGTAGAACTCAATTATTAAGTTCTCCTTAATTCCCTCATCCATGTCATCTCTAATCGGCAATCTAACAACCTTGCATGAAGAATCCTTTGTCTCAATCCAGTCTGGAGTTTTAAACAATTTCTCACTTGGAGCTAATTTTGCTTTCTTTAATTCAATAGAATCACCCTCTTTCACCTCAAGAGAAGGAATCGAATTCTTTTTACCATTTAACTTAACATGTCCGTGTGTAACATACTGTCTTGCGGCTGCTCTTGAAGGAGCAAGACCACCAAGGTAAAGTACGTTATCCATTCTTAATTCTAACATTCTTAAAAATTCTAAACCCTTATCTGTATTCTTAATCTTTGATCTCCTATCAGATTCTTTATATGCAGCAACCATGTTCTTCTCTCTTAATCCATAGGTTCTTTTAACTTTCTGCTTCTCTCTTAATTGGAATCCATAGTTAGACAATCTTGCTCTTCTTTGATTACCATGCTGACCTGGAGGAAATGGCTTTCTTTTCAAACCTGTTTTCTCTGAGAAAGATCTAGCACCTTTAAGATGCAATTCTACTCCCTCTCTTCTACTTAATTTTTCTTTTGGTCCTGTGTATCTACCCATGAATATTAATAATACAAATAAAAATTACTTCCTTGGTATCTTTCTTGGTCTGCAACCATTGTGTGGGATAGGTGTCTTGTCTATTAGCATTGTGACTTTCAATCCTGCAGAATCCAAACCCTTAACTGCTGCATTTCTTCCAGCACCAGGTCCTTTAATGACAATTTTTACCTCTTTAAGTCCATATTTCTTTATTACTTTTTCAGCGACATCAATTGCAGCTTTTGTCGCAGCGTATGCAGTACTTCTTTTTGCACCTTTGAAACCCACCATTGAAGGACTTCCCTGTCCTAACACTTCTCCATTATCATCCGCTAAAGTAATTATTGTGTTGTTAAATGTTGCCTGAATAGTAGCAATACCACTTTGTACATTTCCTTTTGTTGATTTTTTTGTTTTTTTATCAGCTGCCATTTTTTGTATTATGTTTTATCTAAAGTTCTTTTTAATCCTCCAACTGGTCTACTTTTACCTTTTCTAGTTCTTGCATTATGTCTAGTTCTTTGACCTCTTACTGGAAGACCTAATTTATGTCTTATTCCCTTATATGATCTCATATCTTTCAATCTCTTGATGTCTCTAAATCTTTCCTGTCTTAGTTCTCCTTCAACACTTGAATTCTCTTCAATATATTTTCTGATTCTATCTAACTCAGCATCAGAAAGATTCTTTACATATTCAATTTCATTAACATTGGCACCTTTGCAAATTTTCTTAGCTGTAATCTCCCCTACACCGTAAATGGATTTCAAGGAGACCCATAATCTCTTGTCATTTGGTATTTCTATTCCTGCGACTCTTGCCATTTTTTAAATAAATAAATTAATAATTAACCCTGCCTCTGATTATGCTTAGGATTCTTTCTGCAGTAAACATACACCCTGCCTTTCCTTTTTACAGTGTAACAATCTGGACATCTCTTTTTTACAGAAGCTCGTACTTTCATTTAATTCATGTATCTATATGTTATTCTACCTCTCTCTTTGTCGTATGGAGTCATCTCCATTTTGACCTTATCTCCCTCAAGAATTCGAATGTAGTGCATTCTCATTTTACCAGACAGATAACCAATGACTTCATGTTTAGAGCCATTCACTTCCAACTCAACTATAAATTGAGTATTTGGTAAACACTCTTTCACAACGCCATCAAATTCAAAAACTTTTTTACTTTCGTTCATAGTTAGTCAATAATCCACACTAGTGGAATCTTTGGAATTATACCAAAAGAAGACTAGTAAATCAACAAAATAGTATAAATACTAGATTGTTTTGTGTCCTTGAAAGAGACTAGGTAAGAATAGCAAAAAATACTTTTTTTTACAAGTCTAAAATCTTCACTATCTCTTTATGTATCTCTTTAATAGTTGGAGCTGCATCTACCTCAATCAACAATCCTTTTTCTTTGTAATTCTCAAGAATCGGTTCTATAGTCCTATTGTATTCTGATAATCTTTTGAGTATTTTTTCCGGTTTGTCATCTTCTCTTTGGGTCAATGTAGCACCACATTTATCGCATTTGCCCTCTTGAGCTTCTTTTTTAAACTTAGGATGATATGTTGCACCACAATTTGGACAGTATTTTCTTGTTGACATTCTTTCAATTGCTATTTCAGGAGACAACACAAAATGAATAAATAAATCCAATTTTCTTCCCTGTTTTTCTAGAAGTGCATTAAAAAGCTCTATCTGTCCTACTTCCCTCACAACTGAAATAAAAGCCCAGTTTTTTTGGGGATTGAATCTTTCAAGCCATTTTGGAAACATCTCATTGTAAATAATATCATTAGGAACAAAAAGTCCTTTGGAAGTATACTCTTTCGTTGCCTGAACAGCATTTCTATCGTTCTCTTCATACAATTTTCTAATCATTTCCCCTGTACCAATATTCTCGAAATTGTATTTTTGAACTAACAACTCAACTTGGGTATCTTTACCACATCCAGATGGACCATGAAAAAGGATTGTACTTGGCTTACTAAAGGTATTTGTCATAACTTCTTGTTGTAATCATAGATTCAACTTGTCTTTTAACTTCAAGTATAACACCAATTACGATTAACAACCCTGTCCCAGAGAAGACTGCACCGCTTACTAAGCCAACTCTAACGAAAAGGTCAGGAAGGATTGAGAGGAGTGCTAAGAATATAGATCCAACAGCTGCCAATCTAAGGCTAATTTTTCTTAAATATTCGGATGTGTTTTCACCAGGTCTAATTCCTTGAATAAAGGCTCCCTGTTTCTGAAGATTCTCGGCCAATTCATCAGTTTTGAATACTACGGAAAGATAGAAGAAGGAGAAAGCTACAACTAAGACAAATGTTAATCCGTCTCTAATGTAAGGATTATTAAGTAATTCCATAATTTTTTCAGCGAAATTAGTCAAGCCTTCGTTGTAATTTTTACTTACTAAGAATTTTCCAACTAACTGAGGAAACGAGAGAAATGCCATTGCAAAGATCACTGGCATAACGCCTGATTGGGCAAGTTTAATTGGTATATAACTTTCTAAGGCTCCACCAGTACGAACCCTTCTCGAATATTGCACTTTTACCCTTCTCTCCGCCGTAGTTACTACAACAACAGATACAACCATTAACAAAGAAACAACTACAAAGACTACTTTTTGAAGATTGTCCATTGTTACAAAGTTTGTACGAATTGTTCCGGGAATTCCAGCTAAAATTCCTAACATAATTAAATATGATGTACCACCACCCAAACCGCTTTCTGAAATCAATTCACCAAACCACATCATTACAACAGATCCTGCTGTGAATGTAGCTACCATTGTGGCTAATTCTAAAGGACCCAATTTTGTAATTAATCCAAATCCTAAAAGAGTTGAATAAATTACAAAAGATTGAAGAATCGCCAAAGGGACTGTCAATAAACGAGTATACATAGAAATTTTTCTTCTACCTTCAGGTCCTTCTTTTCTTGTCTCATCAAGAGCGGGAATAACTGTTCCCAAAAGCTGAAATACGATGGAAGAGTTAATGTAAGGGGTCAAACCGATTGCAACAATAGAAGCTGTCTCAAGAACACCACCAGAGACAGCAGATAGGACATCTCCCATGCTAGTTCCTGCGAATAAGCTTTTTATTGCTTCTGCAGGTATACCAGCTACTGGAACAGAGGAAAGAAGTCTAAATATTAGCAAAATCAGTAAAGAAAAAAGAATTTTTGTTCTTATCTCTTTTGTTTTAAAAATATGCTTAATTTTCTCTATCAGTTTGTTCATGATATAAGGAGGTTATTTTATTGAACCACCAGCCTTTTCAATTTTCTCGATAGCAGACTGTGAAATATTTATACCTTCAATTACAAGTTTCTTTGTAATTTCTCCCTTTGCAAGGATTTTCACAGCTTTTGAGTTTTTTCGGATGAGACCCTTGTCTACAAGTATTTCAAGTGTAACAACATCACCATTTTTGAATTCTTTGTCTAATACATCTAAATTGACAGCTTGTGCCACTACCTTTGATCTGGGATTAAAACCCTTGTATTTTGGCATTCTTCTAAAGAAAGGAACATTCCCTCCTTCAAAAAATCTTGTTGATTTATGTCCCGCTCTAGAATTTTGACCCTTTGTTCCTCTTCCTACTGTATGACCACCAACGCCTGATCCGTATCCTCGACCAATTCTCTTACCAGGCATTATTCTATTTTTCCTTCTTGGAATACTTTCTAATTTCATTGTTATTTTTTGCTAACTTTATCTTCAGTTTTTTTAACTACTCTCTTATCTGTTCTTCTTCTATCTGTTTTTTCAAATTTGTTTCTTTTTTGAGATTTCTTTTTTTCATATTCTTTCTTCCTTCTTTTATCTTCTTTAGCTCTTCTTTCTTTCTCTGTTTCTTCCTTCAAAGCAATTCTATCTCTCATCTTATTCATCCTAGAAAGTACCCTTGAACTTCTCAAGGCCTTCAAAGCTTCGAAAGTACAGTATGCATTTCCATTAGGGTCAGAACTTCCCAAGATCTTTCCATATACATTATCCACTCCGGCTAATTCGAGTACTGTTCTAACAGAAGAACCAGCGATTACCCCAGTACCAGGACGAGCTGGTCTTAATAAGACTTTAACAGCACCAAATTTCTGAAGAATCTCATGTGGGATAGTGTCTCCTGCAAGTTCTATCTTAGTTGCAACTTTTGCAGCTAATCTTTCACCCTGCTCAACAGCAGTCCTTACATCTGCACCTCTTCCCAAAGCTACGCCAACTGTTCCATTCCTATCACCAACTACAACAATTGTACTAAATCGAAGTTTCTTTCCACCCTTAGTGACTTTGGCAACTCTTCTAACAGGAAGTGTCTTCTTGTCAAATACTTTCTTTTCTCTATTTTTCTTAAAAATCTTTTCGTCCATTTTTTACTTTCTAAATTTTAACTCCTTCTTTTCTTAACTCTTCTACAAAGGATTTTATCAATCCATGAAATTTGTATCCACTTCTATCAAAAACTAATGAGTCATATTTTTTTGCAAAAACAACAAACTTTTTAGCCATTGCTAAAATATCTTTCTCATTCTTTTTTGACATCAGTGATTTAATCACAATACTCTTCTCGTCATTTGCAATTCCCGCATAGAAATATCTGTTACTTTTGAATACAAAAACTCTAGGCTTTAATGCTGTTCCAAAAAGCTTTTTTCTAATATGTGCTTTTCTTCTTATTCTACTTTGTTTTTTAGTCTTTATAGCCATTTCTGTTTATTATATATTTTATGCTACGCTTGCTTTTGAACTCTTTCTTCGTACATATTCATTCTCATACCTAATTCCCTTTCCTTTGTAAGGTTCTGGTTTTCTTACTTCTCTGATTTTAGCAGCTACTTCTCCAACCTTTTGTTTGTCATATCCTTTAACTGTAATCTTGGTTTCTTCTGGAACCTCAATCTGAATTCCTTCTATTGGAATCATCCTTATCGGGTGATTCCATCCTAGACTCATTACTAAATCCCCACCTTCCATTCTTGCCCTGTAACCTACTCCTACTAATTCAAGATTTTTCGAATATCCATTTTTTACACCATATACTGCATTACTTATCAACATTCTGTAAGTTCCATGATCTGATTTTGCCTGTTTTGTTTCATTTTTTCTTTTAATTTGAATATTTCCATCTTCAATTGCTGGTTCCAAATGCTCTGGAAGATTAATTTTAATTTCTCCTAAAGTACCTTTAACCAAAATCTCCAATCCATTTAAAGAAACTTCTACACCATCTTCAATTTTTATTAGGTCTTGACCTATTCTTGACATATTTACCAAATTTTACATATAAATTCACCTCCAAGATCTTGACTCTTGGCCACTGCACCCGCCATAACTCCCTTTGAAGTACTTATTATTGAAATACCTCTTCCGTTCATTATTGGTTTAATATCTTTTTTAGAGATATATATTCTTTGACCAGGCTTGCTTATTCTCTTTAATTTTGTAATTACAGGTTCTTTATCTGCATATGAGAGCTTAACTTCAACCATTCTTCCATCTTCGCTTACTTCAAAATCCTCAATCATCTCCTCTTTTTTAATAACTGCAAGAATATCTCGGTTAATATTTGTGTTAATTACAGAAACATATTCTTTGT
>CAZGKK010000022.1:0-9361 GCA_964526165.1 uncultured Candidatus Saccharibacteria bacterium
AATTTCTTTATTCAAGAATTTTCAGATACAGGTGAGGATTACAGGATCTTTGTTAAACTTGGAAAGGTTATTGGTGGGTGGAAAAGATTAGCAAACGATAGCTTTATGACAGTAAGTAAGGGAATATATGAAATGTATAATCAACCCGATAGCGAAATGGAGGGAATGGCAGAAAAAGTAGCTACTCTACTTAACGCAGATTTTATTGCGGTAGACTTTATGTATATTAACAACAAACTAGCAGTACAGGAGTTTAGTTTCCACCCAGGATTTAAAGCTTACGAGACAAAGATAGAGGGTACTCCAGTAAATATTGCAGAAGCAATTGTTACAGCATTTAGATAAAGAGATATCCCCTAACTATATGGGCTAGATTACAATCCCGCCCGCTTAAAAACTTTTGACCACATTTCCTTTGTAGGTATAAGTTTTGCCTTCGGAATTAAACCATCCTCTACCCACCTTATCTGTTTCAAATCAATTTTTCCAGAATAGAGATTCTTGTAAATAGAAAAATCTTTCTCTAAATAATACCTTACTGTCCTAAAACCTCTAAAATAAACGATATCTTTTGTATATATACCAGGCTTTGCTGTTTCCGATAGTCCCCTCTTAACTCTGTAAGTGGTATCAAAAGCAACATAATCAGGAAAAAGAGCTAACAAGCAATTATACAATTCCCTAAATGTCATACTCTCTCCATTCTTAATTGCATATACTAATGCAGCCTTCTTCTTGAGTCCCAACTCTGTTAGAACACCCATTTCACTTTCATTCCATGTCGCCAATCCCTCTTCAACATCTAAGTAACTTGGAAGATTCGCGTTACCTAAAGCTGGGAAATTAGTGTTAAAACCGTTCGTCGATCTCAAAACATGTGTCCCTACCTCATGAATAATTGATTTTTTTAATTTGAATTTACTTTTTTGAATCTCAGGGTTTACTAATATCTGCTTCCTTTTTATACCAACCTTCATACCATTCTTTGAAATATTTAATGACTTATAGACTTTCCAATCGTTCAACCCAAGTTCCTCAAATACTAAATCAAAAACAGTAACAATATCATCATATTTAAGATAATCCTCTCTATTTTGAGAGGGAGAATTTACAAGTTTGTAATTCTTAACAACCCCTCTTAATACTCTACAAGCATTCCTGTAAAGTTTTTCAGAAGGAAGACCAAATCTATCTTTTGAGATTTCCGTTACTTTCTGATTATTCCCAACAGCATGCATTAATTCATTCGCCTGTTCTTTTGATTTGATTAAATCTATATAGAATTGAGATACCCTAGGATCGATATCCGAAATCTCCTCCACTTTTGAAAGTTCTTGCAGAACTTTCTCATTGCTGTTCTTAACAATCCTGTACTTGAAATATGGATTATAACTATCTGAATTAAAAAATTTCTTCTTCTCTATTTCTAAATTCAAAGGTGTGAAAACTAACGCTGTAGGTAATCTTAATTTCCCTAGATTTACAGTCACTTCTTCCAATGTCATACTTTTCTTTTTATTATCTAAAATTCCCATATATTTAGTATACAATAAACTATCTTCTAAATTCCTTATTGAAAGAAAATTTTCTCTCACCTGTTGCTAGTAATTCTAATGCTATACCTGTACCTTTAACAACACAAAGTAAAGGCTCATCTGCTACGTGGCAAGGAACCCCCGTTGCCCTAGAAAAAAGCTTATCTAAATTCCTCAGTTTTGCCGTTCCACCACTCATCACCATACCTCGGTCAATAATATCGGCCGATAGTTCTGGTGGTGTTTTTTCTAATACTGTTTTAATAGCAGAAATTATTCTTTTGAGAGGAAACTCTACTGCCTTGGCAATATCATTTGAATCCACCATTATTGATTTTGGCATTCCTGCTCCCACATCCCTACCACGAACTTCCATTTCTTTTGGATCTCTTACTTCAACTGCAGAACCAATCTTAATCTTAATATTCTCAGCACTTTGCTCTCCAATCATCAAACCCTTTTTCTTCTTCATGTAGGAGATTACATACTCATTAAGAGCATCGCCACCTACTCTAAGTGATTCATATTCCACGATTCCATCCAGGGAGAGCACAGCCACCTCAGTAGTTCCTCCACCCATATTGACTATCATATTCCCTGAAGAGGTATGTATAGGTAAACCTGCCCCAAGAGCCGCGAGGAGGGGTTCTGGAAGTAATGTGACTGTCTTTGAACCGACAGCATTTGCAGCCTTGTGTACTGCCCTCTCTTCAACTGAAGTAATTCCCGCAGGTACACTGATTACAACATCTGGTTTTAAAACTCTTGATTTTCCTAACGCCCTATCGTAAAAATACCTCAATAATGCTTCCGTAATTCTAGAATCAGCAATTACTCCTTCACGAAGTGGTCTCCTTGCGACAATATTCTCCGGAGTTTTACCAATCATCTGTTTGGCTTTTGTACCAACAGCTATTACAGTTCGAGTATCTAAATCTATTGATACAACAGTAGGTTCTGTTAATACAACACCCTCTCCCTGTACAAATATGACTGAATTTGCTGTTCCTAAATCTATTCCGAGCTTCTTTCCTAACATAGAAACGACACTACAAGTTAAATACTATTAAAATTCTATCTTCATAGCTTTCTTCATCTTGTCAGCAGTATCTCTCGCAATTTCGGATACAACATGACTTGAATTCAAGGTTTTTTTCAAGAGTTCCTCTTTCATTCCCTCCGCCTCTTTCCTTCTCTCTCTAATAGGTAGAAGGTAAGCATCCATTATTTCAAATAATCTTTCTTTAACTTCTACATCTTTAATTGTTCCTTCCTGATATCTTTTCTTCATTTCTTCAACCTCTATCTTTTGCGCTTCATTTGCAAACAAATCAAGATATACAAAAGCGACATTTCCCTCTATGTGACCAGGGTCATCTGCATGAATCCTTTTCGGATCTGTGTAGACTTTAAATACTTTCTTCCTAAGTTCCTCCTGGCTATCTGAAAGATATATACAATTATTCAAACTCTTACCCATCTTTTCAGCTCCATCAATACCAGGAACATTTATTTTTGTTCCTAAAAGGGCATCCGGTTTACCAAGAATATCTACACAATATGTACTATTAAATCTCCTTCCTATCTCTCTAGCATCTTCGATCATTGGCAATTGATCTTTCCCAACTGGTACTAAATCTGCATTAACTGAAAAAATATCTGCTGCTTGATGAATAGGATATACAAAGAAACCAAGGGGTGTAGAATTTTCATATCTTTTCTGAGACATCTCCGTCTTGATTGTTGGATTATGCTGAATTTGTTGAACTGTAGCAAAATTTGCCAGATATATGAATATCTCATGAATTTCAGGAACCTCACTCTGAATGAATACATTTGCCTTATCAAAATCCAACCCAGAGGCATAGTAATCACAAAGAAGCTCCATTACACTCTCCTTTACTTTTAAAGGATTCTCAAAATTGTCTGAAAGTGCCTGTATATTTGCAATTTCAATAAAGGAGTCATATTCATTCTGAAGTTTTACTCTATTCAAAAGTGAACCGAGGAGATGCCCAATATGTAGCATTCCAGTCGGCCTATCACCTGTTAATATTCTTTTCTTTTCCATATCCTGTATTCTAACAACTTATTTCCTATTATGCTATACTCTAAGCACAAAATGGGAAAAGAAAGGAAACCTCGAAAATACTCAATACCGGTAATTATCTCAACTTTATCATCAATATTAGTTGTCTCATTTGCTTTCATACTATTTCTTCTCGCCAAGGGCTATAGGGTGAATCTTACAGATCAAACTGTAAGTAAAACTGGGGCAATCTCAATAAAAACATATCCCACAAATGCTCTTCTGTATATAGACAACAAAGAGATGGGTCGAACACCCGAAAGTAGAGTACTAGAAACAGGCAACCATTCAATTAGAATAGAAAAAGAGGGGTATCACTTCTGGGAGAAGGGTATAACTATTCCTGAAGACAAAACTACAATTATTACTCCATGGTTAATTCTAGAAGAAAACAAGAAATTTACCGTTTGGAACTCTCAAAAAGAAGCAATTAATTTTTGGGTAAACGAAAATGAAGATATTGCCTTAATACTTTTGAAAGAACCGGAGGGGAGATACTCCCTTTGGAAATACAAAATAGAAAGATCAATGTGGGAAATTTTAAACAATCCAATGAAAATTTGGGAAAGTACTGATCCTAATATTACACTACTACTCTCACCTGACGGCAACTATGCTTTGCTTACAACACTAACCGAAAGTGGTAAAGCTTCTTTCCTTGTAAATACATCAACCAGTTTTACTCCTGCAATTAACAACAAAATAGAACTTACCGGTCTAGAAGAGTCAAGCATTCAGTGGGCAAGTGACAACAAACATCTCCTATTTGACTCTGCAACCTCACTTCTCTCTTATAACATTACTGATAGATTGATGTATACAATATTTACCAAAGAAAATACTACATCTAATTATATTTGGACAACTACAAATGATGGTTTTCTTTACTTAATTTCTGAAAATTCACAACCTGAGGATACGACATATAACTATTCAATAGAAACCGTATCTCTTGATGGGGTTAAGGGTGAACCTATTTTAAAAAATATCTATATGCAAAAGGATGAAAAATATATTGAGTATTACCGAACTCAAAAAAATCTTTTCATTCCCTTTACAAATTCTCCAGAAAACACTCAAACGGTCGGAACAATAAATGAGATTCAGGTCAACAAACAGGCCAAAGGAATACTACTCACAAGCACAGTTGCTTCCTACTGGTATAGTATTTCTGATTCAAAATATCTAGCTATCTCACACTACCCTTCAAAACTGCTAAATTTTGGTGGAGATGGGAAACGTTTATTGCTTAAGACGAAAGAAGACCTTTACGTCTTTACCTTTGACAAAGAGTCTCTCGACCATACAGAAGAGATAGGATTGAAGTTAGTTCCAAATATCAAGATAGAAGATAAACCCAAATGGATTAGTAATTCGAAACATTTCTCTTTTGTCAAAGACGGTGTTATTAATATCTCGGAAAGTGATGGAGAAAACAGTGTAAAAACCCTTTCGATAGATAACATCAATTTCTTTACAATAAAGAAATCAAGAGATAATATTCTTACCTTTGAAAAGGACGAACAGGGTTTTTTCAATATCAACGAATACAGACTATAATAGTTAGGGTTGGAGAACGCACCCGGTCGGAGTCGAACCAACAACCTACACGTTAGGAGTGTGTTGCTCTATCCAGATTGAGCTACGGGTGCACATTTCTCATTATACCAACAAACATTCTAATTTTCACTACCTCGAGGAAGGTACTACAGGTCGTAAAAACCCTACTGCTCATGGTATAATAAGGATTGCGATGAAGACAGAATACATAAAAATTAAGGGGGCAAGAGAGAACAATCTCAAAAACATTTCTGTTAATATTCCAAAAAACAAACTGGTTGTACTAACTGGAGTTTCAGGATGTGGAAAAAGTTCCCTAGCATTTGACACAATATACGCTGAAGGTCAGAGAAGATATGTTGAATCTCTTTCTTCATATGCTAGGCAGTTTCTAGGTATAATGAAGAAACCTGATGTAGAATCAATTACTGGGCTTTCCCCAGCTATATCAATAGACCAAAAAACAACAGGTAGTAATCCAAGATCAACCGTTGGTACTATTACTGAAATATACAATCATCTCAGATTACTCTACGGCTATGTAGCACAACCCTATTGCCCTAAGTGCAATATACCCATAGAAACTCAAACGATTGAGGAAATTACACAGAAAACCTTGAAGGCCATAAAGAGTTCCACGAAAAATGTTACCATTGTTTCACCCCTGATAAAAAACCGTAAGGGAGAGTTCAAAAACCTCTTCGAAAAATTGTTATCTAAAGGCTTCCTAAGAGTAATTATTGACAACGAAACATATCTACTAGATGACATTGATACTCTCAAATTAGAAGAGAACAAGAAGCATAATGTGGATTTAATTGTTGACCGATTGACCACAGAAGATAAGGAAAGTAAAGATTTTAGAAAAAGAGTCACAGATGATATTGAATTAGCAATTATGCAATCAGAAGGAGAGGTTAAAATATTGCTAGGGGATAAAGAACTGTTCTTCTCAGAAGGAAATACTTGCAACAAATGTGGAATGTCGTATCCGAAGATTACTCCTTTATCCTTTTCATTTAACGCACCAGAAGGAGCATGCGAAAACTGTATGGGACTAGGATTTCTTCAAGAAATTGATGTAACCCTCTTATACAATCCAAACCTCACAGTTCTGGAAGGAGGGATTTTCCCATGGTCAAACAGAGTGTCTAAAGATAGCTGGACAACAAGAATTCTTAATGAAGTAGCAAGGATACACAATATAGATCTGAAAATTCCAATAAAGAACTATTCTAAAGATATACTTGATCTCCTTTTCTATGGGAAAGGCACAAAAGAATATTACAAAATTGAATATACAAATCGATTTGGAATTACAAATACACATCTAACAAAATACGAAGGTGTAATACCTGAGATAAAGAGGAAGTACAAAGAGACATCTTCAACATATGTTAAATCTGAGATTGAAAAATACATGTCCGAATCTGTATGTCCAGTATGTGAGGGTAAAAGATTAAAACACTACTCTTTAGCTGTAAGACTGGGAGGGAAAAATATCGTAGAGTTAACTGAAATGACAATAAAGGAAACAATCCATTTCATAAATAATCTTAAAATAACTGGGAATAAAGCGAAGATAGCAGAACCAATAATCAAAGAATTAAATACAAGACTGATATTCTTAGTAAATGTAGGTCTAGACTATTTAACATTGGCGAGGAAAGCAAATACATTATCAGGAGGAGAATCACAAAGAATTAGATTGGCATCACAAATAGGGACAGGACTATCAGGTGTAGTATATGTATTGGATGAACCCTCTATTGGTTTACATTCAAGAGATATATCAAAGCTAACAAAGTCACTACAAGAACTTAGAGATGCAGGAAACTCCTTAATTATTGTCGAACATGATCCGGATACTATGAGTCGGGCGGATTGGATAATAGATATAGGTCCTTACGCAGGAAAACATGGGGGAGAAGTAACGGCAGAGGGGACATTTGAACAAATCAAGCAGGGCCCTACCCTAACTGCTAAGTATCTTAATAATTCGTTAACAGTAGGAGAATCTCTTCCAGCAAGAAATTTAACTGCAAACAACGAATTATTATCCCTAAAATCAGTAAATACTAACAACTTAAAAAATATTGACGTCAATTTCCCATTAGGAAGGCTTATATCGATAACAGGGGTTTCTGGCAGTGGCAAGTCCTCCCTGATAGAAAACACTCTAGTTCCTGTACTAACAAATAGAATCATGAGAGCGAAGAGGATTGAGGGACAATATGAGGACATAGAAGGTCTTGAATTTATAGACAAAGTAATCAGTATTGACCAGTCCCCTATAGGCCGCACTCCTCGTTCAAATCCCGCAACATACATTGGAGTATTTGACTACATTCGAGAAATTTTTTCCAACTCAAAGGAAGCTAAGGCGAGAGGTTACAAACCTGGTCGGTTTAGTTTTAATGTAAAAGGAGGAAGATGTGAAAGATGCAAAGGTGAGGGTCAAATAAAAGTTGAGATGCAATTCTTACCAGACTTATATATCAAGTGCGATCTTTGCAATGGTGCTAGATATAATTCTGAGGTTTTACAAGTAGATTACAAAGGAAAAACCATTTCTGATACACTTAATATGACCGCAGAGGAAGCGCTTCCTTTCTTCAAAAATTTCCCTAATATCACCAGAAAGCTCGATATACTAAACAAAGTTGGCCTTGGGTATATTGAACTAGGTCAATCTGCTCTGTCCCTTTCAGGGGGAGAATCTCAAAGAGTTAAGTTAGCAAAAGAACTTTCAAAGATCTCAACTGGGCATACTTTGTACATCTTAGATGAGCCAACTACAGGTCTCCATTATTACGATGTAGATAAACTACTCACCATCCTTCGTGAACTTGTAGCCAAAGGAAATACTGTTATCGTTATAGAACATAATATGGATGTCATCCGTAATTCGGATTGGATAATAGATCTGGGACCAGAGGGAGGAGATGCTGGGGGTGAAATAGTTGCCCAAGGTACAGTTGAGGATATAATTGCAAAAAAACAAAGCTATACGGGTCAATATTTGAAAAAGCACCTAGATAAAATAAAAAAATGATATTTCTTGAGTGAAACATATCACCCAGTGTCCATTCCTATACTTATATAAGTGCAAGAACTCCCCCGTTCACTAATATGACCCAATTAGTTTTCCCTTTGTAATAGAGTAAAAACACACAAAATTTTGAATTGAGTAAAATACTACTTTTTGCAGTTTCTTTCTTGTAAACAGAGGACACCTTATCATTATTTTCATCTTTCTCTTTGTTTCACTCTAAGTAATATCCACAAGCATTGTTCTACTCCAACCACAAATTTCTAGAGAGTAAAATTTTAAGAAAAATACAAAATATTAAAATTTGGTTTTCCAAAAAAAACAAAAAGAAGGGATTTACATTTATACTAAAAAAAACCTAGGTAAATGTAGGGAGTCTTCTTTGTTTTCTCAAAGAGACAGAGAGCTACAGGGTATAAATATATTCTTCAAAATAATTTCTCGATTCTATCGATTTCATCCTCAAACTTTTTTACTATCTTAGTGAAATTGTATCTCTTCGCTAAAGGTATGTATAAATTCTTAGTCTCCCTAATATACCTTAAATATTTTTCATGTTTCAAAACAACACTGTCCTCCAAAATACTGTTTATATTTGCTAGTCTGTCAAAAAGTTTGATGATTACAGCATCAATATTCTCAGAAAGCCTAAGTAGATAATTTTGTGTCACAATATACTTTTCATTTTGAGATAGAGATGGATCATCTTCCTCCTGAGTTTTCGAAAGTAATGCAACAGATTCTGAAATACTATTTCCAAAAAGAGTTTTGATATTAGCTATTTTGACACCACCATCCTCTACTACATCATGCAGCAAAGAAATAGTGACTAGATCATTAATCCTGGGATCATTTTTGTATTCCTCAAACAAGAGTGAGGTAACAAGGTATACATGCTCTGTGAGATAAGAACCACCACCCTCTCGAAGCTGACCATTATGTGCCTTAGTGGCTAAATCTAAAGCTTTTTTCACATTGTCCGAATTCTTTATTTCGGACATCTTCGTTAACAACTCCTCTTTTGTTACTTTTGGTCTTATTTCCACCTAAAATCAATATAAATTATTCAAATCGGGGTGATCCGACTTGAACGGACGACCTCTACGTCCCGAACGTAGCGTTCTA
>CAZGKK010000023.1:0-8948 GCA_964526165.1 uncultured Candidatus Saccharibacteria bacterium
TAGAACGCTGCGTTTGGGACGCAGAGGTCGCAGGTTCAAGTCCTGTCTCCCCGATTTCTTTTTTCCAATGGTATAATCAGATTAGTAAATAAAGATTATTGCCTATATGCCTATACATCACATTATAAATTTCTTTTCTTACATTATTCCTTTTCTACCCGTAGGTATCCTAATAATTTTCTGTATCAAAAGTAAGAAAAAAATACTCGGTATAAAGTTGCTATTCTTACTCCTCGCAGCTTTACTTTTGGGAGGTCTTCTTTTCTATTCTCGTTTCGTTGAACCATACATAGTAAAAACAAACAGCATAAGTATTGAAACTGGTTTTAAATCAAAAATCATACTAATTTCTGACCTTCATATTGGAGCTTATTCTACTTCCAGATTTGTAGAAAAAGTAGTAAATGAAATTAACAAAATTCAAGATATAGACCTTGTAGTAATTGCTGGTGATATTACCTATTACCCATCGAAAGATTTGGAAAAATTACTTGAACCCTTAACAAACATAAAAAAACAAACATATCTTGTACTAGGTAATCATGATAGTGGTAAACCAGGTCCATATATTGAAAATGAATTAATCGAAATTTTTAAATCTAGTAAATTGAAATTACTTAAAAATGAAGCTATATATATTGAACATTTAAATCTTAATTTACTGGGTTTGGGTGATTTGTGGGCCAAAGAAGCAGAAGTAAACAAGCTAGATAAATATTCAAAAGAAGATAATCTTTTAGTGATTGCACACACCCCAGACACGGTTTATAAGTACAAAAGCAATATAGCTGACCTAACTCTTTCAGGACATACACATGGAGGCCAAATTCGAATCCCATTAATTTACAAATTTTTTATACCAAGCAAATATGATTTTGATCAGGGACTTTATTATACGAATAAAGGTCAAGTATATGTGTCATCAGGTATCGGAATCTCTGGATTGCCGTATCGCTTTAGAATTCCTCCCTCAATTGATATTATCAGTACATATTAATTAACTATATTTTAATAAATTCAAATTAATTTCCAATTTTCCTTGACACTATATTTTCAAAAAGGTACACTATTTACAGTAGAGGTTTTATAGTTACAAAATCTCAGAAGACTTGATTTAACAACCTTTAATTACAAAGTGATGGACTTGAGAAGAGTTAATAAAACGACAGTTTTCTAAAACTTATAGGGCTTAATAAAAGCCCTTTTATTTTATAAAATATATATGCACAAAGAAAAAAACTTGAATTCTTTTGATGATTCCGTTATCAGACTTAAAGAAAAACACTCTCCTCGATACAACTCTTTTGATACATTACCTCTTTCTGAAGATTCCTCTAATTTAGCAGAAGCAGTTATTGACCTTAAAAATGAGATTTTTGAGGGAAAATATTCAAGTAGTGGCAGAAGTTTTACAGACGTACTAAAAACTCCAGAGGAGTTAGTATCCGAAGGAAGGTATCTCTTTTCCCAAAAAGATGTTAGCAAATATTGGTCTGATTCAGAAATTATGAAAAGAGAGCGAACTTTGAAGAAGGATTCCCTTTTTGAGCCTCCAGTAGTTTTAGGAAAAATAGTTCCTGCAAATCAAAGAGAAAATCGCAATGAAGGTTTACATAGAGCCTCATACAATAAAGCGTTAGAATTTGCAGTACAGAAATTACTCTTTACTTCTGGGATACCCCCTATGACACAATTGTCAAATTTAGGGAAGGTGTTCCAATATGTCACTGGTGAAAAATGGATTGATGAAAAGGAATGGACAGGAAGAAAAAAATTAGATGATGGAGATATAGAAAGGATAACTGCTGAGATTATGGCTGAGAGATTAGGGCTTGACCCAGAAGAAGCTATTATTCAAGGTCAAAGAATAACCGCACTTAATGATAGTGAAGCAACATTTTTAAATGAGAACGATCAACACAAAATACCCGCCTCACAAGGGGGCCTTTCTCAAATTCCTATGTCAATAGCAAGCCACTGGTATGAGCATACACAGGTTGCGGCAGATGCTGCTGAAGTTTTAGAAATTCTCCTAAAAGAAAAACAAAAAGATATTTCTGAGGAAGATGAATCAGACAAGAATGTATCTCCTGAATTAAAAGAATTAATTAGACTTGCTTATTTCTCTTACCAAGCAAATACTCCTTCTGCAGAATTAATTAGACATGCTCCAGCACTCTACTCTAGCCTTTCAAATAAATATATTCTTGAGAAAAGAAGAGCTATTGCAAACAGTTCTCTCTCTACCATTCAAGAAACCGAGTTACTTGATGAAAAAGGCTGGCTATCTTTACTTTCAGACGAAGACAGAGAAAATATTAAATCTCTTTGTCAAAGAATCGAATTAGGAAAAGGAAGAATAGAGAAGGATTCATCCATTTCTCCAGAAGAACAGATATCTGTTAGTAATTTAGCCTTTGTATCTGATTTGATTGAAAGGGATACATCCGTAAATAAGCTTCGAGGATATCTTTCAGAATTACAAACTTTAAAACGTAGAAGATCCAGTATTTCGTATACTGAGGATATATATGGTTTGATTGAAAGACTAGAGAATGATATACATCCTCTTTATCTTGAAAATTTAACTGAAAATGAATATAAAGCTATTCTTAAATTGCAAGATCATTTAGACAAGTCAATTCTGATTGAAATTGCTACACCACATAAGCTTGGCTCAGTAAGACCGGAATGGAAATTCAGATTAGATTTGGATACACTAAAAGACATTACTGTTAGCCCTTACAATGAAGGCGGTTCCGAAATTAGAAAGTTAGCTGATGTACTTGAGACTCCCTATTTCCGTGGTGTATTACAAAGACCTCAGGTTCCCAAAAGAGAAACTCTCAATCTAGAGGAATTGAGGGATCCGGATATGAAGATTGCCTCAGAAATCTATGGTCCTACAAGAGATTTGGCTATAACTGAGGGTTATACTGCAAATTTAATACTAGAGAAATATTACCAAAGTCTCGGTATCGAAAGGCGAGATGAAATGATGGAAATGATGTTTCCTACTGAAAAATCACTCCAACCTCCTAGTGCTTTACAAAATGTAGATGAGGCAGCTGATTTGATTTACAACTCCATAATTAGTGGTAAAAAGATAGCTACAATAGCTGATTGTGACCAAGATGGGTTTAATTCTACAAACAACATGAGATGGGCATTAGAAAGAATGGGTGTAAAAAAAGTAGATCAAAAATTCAACTCTAGAATCGAGGGTCATGCTGTGCAGCTTACAGACCTAATTAATTTAGCTTTAGCTGGAAACAAGTTAATCATAATAAGTGATACAGGCTCAAGTGATATAGATACTGCAAGTTTTGAGACTATTCATTCAGGAACAAATAAAACAACAGATTTACAATACTTTTTAGATAACATTGAAAGAATAAATGGATTTAACAAATTTCCTGAGGAAGAAAAAAAATCAATAAAGCTTATATTGAAACTTTTTCTTGGAAGAATTGGGAATTCAAAGTCATTTTCTCCTGGATTTCTCCTTGAAAAAAAGTTTCTCTCTATTGATCCTTTGACTAAAACCTCTTCTCGAATACCATTAAAATCATATGAACCTCTTGAAAAATTTTTAAATGGTTTTGGAGATGACATAAGAATTGTAGTTTGCGACCATCATACTCCTTCCATAAACTCAACTAAATATTTTCTTAACAACCCGACAGATATTATGGTTAATCCAGAATGGGTAAAGAACGGGTTTGAAGAAATCTTTATTCAAGAGATGGAAGAAGCTCTTCAACCTGACGAGAATGGGAAAATTGATCATGAGAAACTTAATGAGGTTCAAAGAAGATACATTTGCTATGGAGGTTCTGATATTGTTGGGACTGTTACAACGGGCAAGGTAATTAGAAGAGTTATGAATCTTTTTTCTGATGATCCAATCGTAAGAGTAGATGCAAAAGAATATCTCTCACTCTCGAAGTTAGAAAGAGAGGCTCTTTTAAAAGAGATATTAACTAAAGATTTAGATAACCTTTCACCTTCTGAGCAAAGATTTGTCCTGGAGCAAAGTGGAAATATGCCTAAATCATTCTTCGAACTTGATACTGAAGCTAAAGAGGCATGGGCCATTGAAAAAATGGAAGGAATAGTTAATCAATTAGATAAAAAATTATCTGAGCGTGGTATTACCGAAATACAATCTACACCCTTAAAAGATACTCTCAATGTCTGGACTTCAAGTGGTAAATACATTCGAGATATCAAAAAAGAACTTTTTAATATAATTGAAACTGAATTAACCCACCCACATACTAGAAACAATAAATATCTTCAACCCTCACTCTTCTTTAATGAAGATTATTACGATGACTATGATGAAAGTGAGAGTGGAAAGAGAAGTAGAGAAAAAGCAAGAAAAATTGGGAATTTGATTTTTGAAAGTACATTGAAAAGCATGATTTCAGAAGGCACCCTGTCAGATAATGATATTTTTGCTTTAAAATCGTATCTCCTTCATGGTCCTTTTGGCTTACAGCAACTCAAACTCCTTGAAGCAACTGCCACCATCGGTGATGGTGGGTCTCTAGGTCCTGATATAGGTATGGAAAACAGATATATTGTCAAGAATGCCATGGATGAACTAACCAATCTATCTAAACGTTATCTCAAGGATGCGAAAACAGAATGGAAATCTAGACAACTTGCCAGAATTCTTCCTGAAAGTTTACGCTTTATTCGAATAGCTCTTAGAGATACGAATTTTACCAATGTAAATTACTACAATTCACGTTTCTTCTCACACATAATGGCAGCTTCTACAAATGCAATTTACAGAAGGGCAAAAGCTGAAGAAGCACAAAGAGCAGATAGTGTACTTTCCGAAATTAGTGATATATTCATTAAAAAATCGGAAAATGAAAAAATCCGAAGACATAGACACACTTTACCATATGCACAAGACAAAGCGATTCAAAGAAGAGAAGAGCTTCTGGAAGAACAGTTTAATTTCTTAGACAAAAATGAATTTGAAAGAGAAAGGCCTATTCTAATAGTTGAGTTGAAAGGAAAAGAGTACATTGATGCTCTTCAAGGTCAAAGAGGGTTAATAGCTGGAAATATTTCTGAAAGATATGAGAAGCCAACAATGGTCATTGTGGAAGAAAAACACGACAAAAGGAGTGATACTACAACTTACAGCGTTTCCTTTAGAATGCCTGGTCGAGGAAATATTGCTACAGATATGATTCAATTGTATTTAGAAAAAAATCCTCAACCAGGAATAAAAATTCTCGCGCATGGGGGACATCCTCTGGCTTCAGGAGGAACATGGGAAGTAACTGGAGGTATTGAACAACTTCATAATGTTCTTGATCCATTATTTAAAGATTTTGTACTTCTAAATCCCAATGCTGGAGTAATCAATATTGAACAAAGTATTAAAGAGATTAAGAAACAATTAAAAAAGGACTCACCTGATTTAGCCAAAGTAAGCAAATACATTAATCCGTTTTCAGTTGCAGATATTATCTCAACCCAGATTTCGAAACAGGTTAATCCATACGGGACAGATTTTCCAAAGCTTCTCTTGGAGTTTGAGGAATTAAAAGTCGTTGGAAAATCTAGAGGGAAGAAAGTTGACGGCGAATCCTACCAAACCATTACAGTGGAAGACTCAAGAAGTAACAGAAGAACAATGAGATTATTCAAGAAAATTTCTCTCTTTAACAATATACGAATTGGAGACACAGTGTCCATTAGAGTACAACCTATTATGAGATTAAGTCCTATGGGGCCTGCAAAACTTATCTACAACGGCCCATTCATAGAGGAAGGTGATGTGACAAGTATTGATGGACAAAAAACTAGACCCACATTAGATATTGAAAAAATAATGTCAATTAAGAGAACCACTATTAAATAGGTTTACCATTTAGTAGTATGACCTTTTAGTCTCGTTCTAATAGTCGAATAAATGTAATACAAATAATAAACAATTCTCTTCATAGGATAATCTCTACTGTGCATATAGGTAACCTTTTGTCCTCCTAAACTTCTTTTGAATTCGCTTACACCCTTCCATGGATGTTTTTTGTTTTCAAAATTATCGGGTACTACCCCACCGAAGAGATCATATTTCTTTAAGCCCAAATCTTTTGCTAATTCAACACTTTTCCAATACAAAAGTGCTGTAACCATTAGATTGTTTAACCTCGAATCAGTAGACGCTCCTGCTTGATACAAATGCATGTGATCACCGTATACAGTATTTTGCCATATAGAAAAGGGCTTCCCATCATAATATGCAGTTACCATATAACACATACCTTCTTCTAGCTGTGTGTTCAATTCTTCCATCAAATATTTTGTTGGCTTGTCAACATAACCTTTAAATTTAACAGTTTCATCATGAAATCTAGCAAAATCTTCGAATACCCCCTTGTCTTTTGTTATTTTTATTGAAATATCAGGATTTTCTTGAAGTCTATTTAGAAGGTTTCTTCTAGTTTTATTCATATCTCTTTTTAGTTCCTCTAGGGATTTTGTTAAATCTACTTGTTGAGAGATTAGCGCATCTACATTGTGAATCGGTGCTATTAAAAACCCATTTTTCTTGTAAAAATCAACTAACAATGAGTTTTCTATCAACAAAGGAGAAAAGCGAAACATAAAACAGTTGTTTTTATTTGCCAATTCTTTACAATACTCAACCACCTCACCCCAATCATTTTCTGAGGCTTGGAGAAGCAAAGGCGAATGTTTGAAGTCAAGAAATTTACCAAAAATTTTTGAGTCTCCTATGTTTCCAGTTAGAATGCCCTTAAGTTTCCCTGCCTTAAACATTGCAACGCGAAAAGCTTCAATACCCAACTTCTTGTTGTAAGAAAATCTAGCACTGCTATTAAGAAATGAATAATCTGGCATTTGGAAAACGTAACTATCCCATAAATTATCGTCTTCAATTTGTTTAAATGTAAGTCCCATTATTTTTTATATTAATTTATATTGGTTTTCCGATTGAATTTAAAATCCAAACTATTTCTCGAGCTATATCATCAGTAATTTCAATATTAGTTGGTAAATTTAATATATTCTTACAACAGTACTCTGCTACTGGACAAGAACCTCTAATGTAGCCAACAGATGAAAGATTGTCCCATTCTAAAGGAAAAACTGGGGATGTGTACCACCGCCCAGAAATTATTTTTTTAAGTCTTAGCTCTTCTTTAACTTCTTTTGGGTTACTTAAAAGAACTGGAAATCGAAGAACAGAGGGATAATTGGATAGGAATCGAAACTCTTCCTTTAAACCTTGTGAGTAAAGATTAAATATATGTGATCTGTGATTATTAGTTTCCGTTACCTTGGAGATTTGTTGTAGTAGAAGATAAGCTTGTACGTCACTCAATTTATTAATTCGCTTCTCACTTAAACTATTTAAAGATGCCTGTTTTTTGATAAGACCAAACGCTCTAAAAAAAAGAATAAGGAACTTTCCAACACTAAAATGAAGTTTCGGTATATCCAAAGTAAAGTAATACTTCTTTATCAAACTCCAATATGAAATATATCGTGCATTGTAAAGAGCATCATTCTTGTTTAAATCTGAGACTTTCTTAAACTCCTTCTGAAGAAGTTTACTGTTTATGAAATTCTTTCGAACAGCAAACATAGCTCCTTGAGTACAACTAACTGCCTTGTCTTGAGCAAAACTAAATAAAAGTGCATCAGAAAAACGTCCTAAATCTATATTTGAAGAATATAAATGAGCACAGTCTTCAATAACTAAAATCTTTCTTTCCTTCGTTCTATTCCTGTTTTTTTCGTCTACAATTTTTCTTACAGCTTCAATATTTACGAGATTCCCAAAAGTGTGCTGAATAACAATTACTCTTGTTCTTTCAGTAATCGCCTCTTTCAATTTATCGAGATTCATATTAAATGTTTTTTTATCAATATCTATATATATGGGTTTTGCCTTTGTCCAAAGAATTGGTGCAACTACTGCAACGCAGGTAAAGGCTTGAATAATTACTTCGTCATCTTCTTTAAGTGGAATATTTTTGTAAAAAAAAGTTAGAGCATCTCTACCCCTATTAAAAAGAAAAATATCATGTTTGGGAAAACTTTTTTCAAAGTCGTTTTGAAGGAATTTTTTACTACCTTTTGCTTTATTAGGATTTCTAAGAAGCTCTTTTGCTAGGTTATAATCTTCTTTTGTGTTGTTAGGTATTGAACCTATAAATACACTCATTAATACGTTCTTTCAAAATGAGAATCAATCTCAGATAATTTTAACACCCATACAATTGGCCTTCCATGAGGACAGCTGTAAGGATTTTTACACGCTTTAAGACTTCTAATGACATCAATCATTTCATCTCTCATTAATCTCTGTCCAGCTCTAACACTTCCATGGCAAGAGATGGTAGCTAAAATATCTTCTTTTCTTTTTACAAAATTCCTTTTTAGATTTGAAATATCTTCCTCAAGTTCAAAAATATCTAAAAAAATCTGCTTGTAATCACTTTCAGAATACTCTGCAGGAACGGTCTTCAGAGATATATTGTCTTCATGAACGAGATAGATAAAACCAAGCTGTGAAAAAAATTCTTTGTGTTCATCTAGAAGTAAAAGTTGAGAAGGGGAAAAGGAAATCTTTTCTGGTATTAGCAAATTCTGAAGATTTTGATTGTTTTGTTCTCTGTTTTGTAACTTTTCAAAATTAATTCTTTCTGCTGCAGCATGTTGATCAACAATCCAAAGTAAATCATTTGAATATTCCACCACTATATATTTGTTAAATACCTGATTGATTGATTTAATATCCTCATTCTTCAATGGAAATTCTTTACTATTGATATCCGTAGAAGGGATTTCTGAAAATAGTTCCTTAGAGAAAATAATGCTATCTCTGACAGCTGTTGATTTGTTGTCAAAAAGACCATCACTTTTTTCATATTCAATACTTTGAGGCTTAG
>CAZGKK010000024.1:0-8543 GCA_964526165.1 uncultured Candidatus Saccharibacteria bacterium
CCTTTTGCAAAACCCCTTATTCCATGATATACTAACCATCGTTAGCAAATAATATTAGTAGTATGTCTGTACTCGCTAACAGTAGGACATCACCAAAGGATTAACCCTATGGCAGTCATTAAACAAAGTGTGATAAAAAAAGCCCCAAGAGTCGAGAATCGTGAGGAAATGTATTCTCAAATCGATTCATTCCTTTCAAACAAAGAGAATCAAGTAAAAACTTTCAACAAAGGAGATATTGTTGAAGGGGAAGTAGTTGATGTTAGAGAAGGGATGGTAATTGTAGATATTGGTTACAAATCTGAAGGAATTGTAGCTGGAAGAGAGCTTAAGAGCGAGACAGTAGACTGGAGAGAATTAAAAGCAGGAGACAAAGTATTGGTATATGTTGTCAAACCTGAAGATGAGGAAGGTCAATTGATTCTTTCAATTCGAAGGACTCAACAAGCAAGCACATGGTTAAATCTGGAGAAAGCTAAAAAAGAGAATGATGTTGTAGAAACAGTGGTTGTTGAGGCAAATAATGGAGGTTTGATTGTTGAAATTGGTAAGGATATCCGAGGTTTTATTCCAACTTCTCAGTTGGATGCTTCAAGAGTATATATTGATGGAGTAAGACAGGTAGGAAAAGATATTTCATCTAAAGTTCAAAAGAGATTAAACTCCCTAGTTGGTGACAAGATTCAGACCCGAATCATTGAATTAGATAGAGAGAAGAACAGAATTATCCTTTCAGAGAAGATGGTAACGCAATCAAGAGATTTGGAACAGAGAGAAAAGACTTTAAACAAAGTAAAAGAAAGCGATGTGTTAATTGGTACAGTAAGTGGTATCACTCCATTTGGTGTATTTGTAAATGCAGAAGGTTTAGAAGGATTGGTTCATCTCTCAGAATTGTCATGGGACAAGGTTGAAGATATTGGAAATCTTTTCCAGGTTGGTAGCAAGGTTAATGTCATGGTTATCGGAGTATCTGATGGTGGAAAAAGAGTTGCTTACAGTATTAAAAGATTACTTAAAGACCCATGGGCAGAGGCAATTGCAAAATACAAAATTGGAGATGTTGTTAAGGGTAATGTACAGAAAGTTGTTCCTTACGGAGCTTTTGTTCGAATTGCAGAAGGATTAAATGGTTTGATTCATATATCTGAACTTTCAGACAAGTTAGTAAAAGATCCAGCAGATATTGTATCTGTAGGAGATGATGTTTCTGTTAAAATTCTCTCTATCTCTTCAACTGAAAGACACTTAGGGTTAAGTCTTAAGGGTGCTAAGAGTAAAGTATCCAAGGTAGAGAAAGTTGAAAAGGAAAAGGTAAAGGAGCCTAAGATTTCGGAAGAAGAATTAGCATCAGCCATAGATACTGCAATCGAGGAAGAGCTTGAAGAAAAGAAGTAATTCCTTTAGATGTAGTATAATTAAGAATGCTTGATACTAAAACAAAAAAAGAAAAGAGTACATTTCTTTCTAGACTGAGTAAGAATCTTGTAACTTCGATTAGACTCTCGTATTTTGTCTCAAATCACCAAAAAGAGCGAAAAGTTTCACCGGTTTCTCTGTTTGTTGGGATACTCTTAAATGATAGCTCCATAGCTAGAAAAGCAGTGAGTGAAACAGGAGTAAATATCTCTTCTGTCATAGAGGTTCTGTTGGGTAAAAAAAGTATCGAAATAACTGGAAATGCCGACAAATCAATAGAAATTGAGCTTTCGAAAGATTCAAAGGAGGTTCTTAATAGAGCTTTCTACATTGCTCAAAAAGCTGGACATGTGTATGTAGGTTCCGAGCATGTGATTCTTGCAATCTTGGAGGGAAACTTTGATGAATTTAAGAAATTGAAGGATATTGGTTTAACATATGATGTTTTTAAATTAGCTTTGAATCGAATTGCAATATATCCTGTTGGATTACTAACTAAGCCTTGGGATGGTTCTTTTGATCAGGAGAGTCAAAGTCTTGTAGAGTACTTGGGTACCGATTTAGTTGAATTAGCGAAAGAAAATAAGCTTGACCCTGTAGTTGGTAGAGAGAAAGAATTAGACCAGTTAGAGAGTATTTTGAGCAGAAGACGAAAAAACAATGCAGTGATTGTTGGTGAGGCTGGTGTCGGAAAGACTGTTCTAGTAGAAGGTTTAGCACAGCGGATAGCAAATGGTAATGTGTCACCATCTTTAAGAGATGCAAAAATTGCTTCTTTAAATATTGCGGATATAATGGCTGGAAGTAAGATGAGGGGAGATGTCGAGGAAAAGGTAATGGCAATAATTGAGGAAGTAAGTCAATCTGAAAATACAATCCTTTTTATTGATGAAATCCATAATATTGTTGCACCAGGAATGCCAGGTAGTTCTTCGGATATTGCCTCTGTATTGAAACCTGCCTTAACTCAGGGTGACTTTAGGTGTATTGGGGCAACAACGACTGAAGATTTTAGTGCATATTTTGAAACAGATAATGCATTAGCTAGGAGGTTTCAGCCACTTTTCTTAGATGAGTTAAGTGTCGAAAGTACTCTTGAAGTACTTAAAGTTGTTAGACCTTTATTGGAAAAACATCACAAAGTAAGAATTTCAGAAGATGCTATTCTCATGGCAGCTCAGCTTTCTGATAGATTTGTTGCAGATAGGTATTTACCTGACAAGGCAATAGATGTATTAGATGAAGCATCAGCTTCTAAGAAATTAGATGTAGAAGCCGATTTTAAAGATATTCAAAACCTGAAAAATATACTAAAGGATATTAATTCTAAAAAGGATGAATTAATTGCACGATGGGAGATGGGTGAAGCTTCTAAATTGCAAGTTAAAGGAGAAAAAATCAAAACTAAAATTTTAGAGAGAGAAAAGCAACTTTCAGTTGAGAAAATTAGGAAAAAGAATGAAATCATTGCTGAAGATGTTAGAAATGTAATATCTAAATGGACTGGGATACCAATTAATACGCTTGGAAGTCAAGATAAAAATGCTTTGATAAATTTAAACATAAAGCTAAAGGATAAGGTTGTTGGTCAAGATGAGGCATGTGATGGAGTAGCAAATGCTGTCAAAAGAGCAAGAACTGGTATCTCGGACACTGATAGACCATGGGCTTCCTTTCTTTTCTTAGGTCCAACGGGTGTAGGAAAAACTGAATTAGCAAAGGTTTTGTCTGAAGAATTGTTTGGAGATGTTGATAATCTAATACAAATTGATATGAGTGAAATGATGGAGATGCATAGTGTCTCCAAATTGATAGGATCTCCCCCAGGATATATTGGTTTTCAACAAGGAGGGTGGTTAACAGAGAAAGTAAGGAGACATCCACACTCTGTAATTCTTTTTGATGAAATTGAGAAAGCTCATCCTGATGTATTAAACATCCTTTTGCAAATTTTGGAATATGGTCATCTGATGGATGGAAGAGGAAAAAGGGTGAATTTTAAGAATACGGTAATAATACTAACCTCTAATATTGGGGCAGAGGAGATCAAAAAGAGTAAAATCCTTGGTTTTTCTGATGTTCAAGACAAAGATATAAAGAAGGATAGTGATATTGAGAAAGGATATGTAGAAATGAAAGATATGCTCTTGGAAGAATTGAGAAATACTCTAAGACCTGAATTACTGAATCGTGTTGATGATATCATAATATTTCGATCTCTTACAAGAAAAGATGCAAAAAAGATTGTTAAACTACTTCTTTCAGAATTAAATAAAAGATTAAAAGAGGAGAAAATTGTTGTCAGATTAGATAGCAAAGCCATTGGGTATATTGTTAAAGAATCATTCAGTGAGGAGTATGGAGCGCGGCCTTTGAGAAGATTTTTGCAGGATAAGGTGGAGAATCTTCTTGCAGATTACATACTTAATGAAGGAGATGGCTCAAACAAGGGACAAATAGTGGAAGTCTTGATTGGTTTGGTGGATAATGATTTAGTAATCTTAAAGAAAAAATAAATGAAATATGTATGCTCAGCATGTAATTCTGAATTCTTAAAGTGGTCAGGTAAATGCTCTTCCTGTGGGGAGTGGGGTACACTAGAAGAAGTCGAGGATATTCCTGTTTCCAATAACTTTTCATCAAAAAAAGTGACACCTTCGAAGTATGATGTAATTACTGATTTTGCAAAGAAAACAAGAAGTAAGATTCCAAAGGATAGAGAAAGTACTGGTTTTTCAGAATTAGATAGGGTATTAGGAAAGGGTGTTGTCCCAGGTGAAGTTATCATACTAAGTGGAGAGCCAGGTGTTGGAAAATCAACTTTGCTCATGCAGGTAGTTTTGAATTTTTGCAAAAAGGGGAAAGTGCTATATGTAGGTGGAGAGGAATCCCCATCTCAATTGAATGAGAGGTTAGAAAGGCTCTCAGGAGAGAAAGTTAAAAATGTTGAAAATTTTGTTGTGACAGAAGATACAACAGTAGAGAATGTAGTTGCTCTAATAGAGGAGAGTAATTTTGAGCTTGTAGTAGTTGACTCAATTCAAAGTATGCAATCTGTTCAATCAAAAGGCTTTCCTGGGAGCATAAGTCAGGTTCGTTTGTCAGGATCTTTGCTTACGAGGACTGCAAAGAAAACTGGGACTCCGACTTTTCTTGTTGGTCAGATAAATAAAAGTGGTGATGTGGCAGGTCCTAAAGTATTAGAGCATATTGTTGATTGTGTATTGTATATGGAGGGAGATCAGTACAATCAGTACAGGATAATAAGGAGTATGAAGAACCGTTTTGGTTCGACGAATGAAATCGGAGTTTTTGAAATGAGGGGAAACGGACTTAACGAAGTCAGTAATCCCTCTTTACTCTTTCTAGAATCTTCAGAGGAATCATCTGGAAGTGCAATTAGTGCTGTTATACAAGGTTCCCGAGTTGTTTTTGTTGAAGTTCAGGCTTTAGTTGTTGAAAGAGAAAGTGAGGTTGGACCATTGCGAAGAGTAGCAAATGGAATTAAGAAGCCAAGATTGGATATGCTTTGTGCTGTAATGTCGCGAAAGGGGAAGGTTTTTTTGGGGAATAAGGATGTATTTGTAAATGTGGTAGGAGGTTTGTCAGTTAGCGATCCCTCGATTGATTTAGCTATTTGTGCTGCAATAAAATCGTCAGTAAGTGACAAATCCTTGTCTAAAAAGGTTCTTTTTGTTGGAGAAGTTGGACTGACTGGAGAGGTAAGAGGAACATGGGGAGTAGAGTCGATTATAAAGGAAGCTGAAAGAAGTGGTTATTCGGAATTAATAGTCGGTAGGATGAAAGTAGGAACTTCAGAAAAAGTTAATGTAAAAAAGATTTACAAGGTTTCAACTCTTTAATTCTCAATTGTATTGCAAATGTGTTCCTTAATGACATTATTTAGACTTTCCCAATATTGTATCCACCAATAGCGTAACAAATGAAAACTCGGAGCCGAAATCGTAACTCCATGTGCAACTTGACAACTAAAATCAGTACAGGAGGGAATTTAAGCCGTAATTAGCTTATTGTGGATTAAGTATATGGGCTTGACACCTATCGCTATAAGTAGTATACTTCTGTTACAGTTCTTTACAAGGTTGTGGATATCTTAGGTTTTTCCCTTTGTCTGGGGTGTTACAAGCACAACTGGGCAACAGGAAAAGCCTAAGATTTTTTACCTTTTTCTTATTTTTGTTTAACTATTTAGACCAAAATAAGAAGAGGGGAAACATCCTGTATGTTACTCGAAACTGTTCCTTCATTAGGAATAGAACCCGGGGTCGGTTGGGGCAGTACCGATCCCTTCTTCTTTTTTCATATTTGATATTTGAGAAAGTTGACATAGTTTGTGTATTTCAATATACTTTTGTATCTGATATGAATATATGCCTCATATCTATTTAAATTCCCTTTTTGGATAAATGGTTAAAAAAACAAGTAAAACTATCAAAGATTACGAAGCTATGACTTTGGCGGATATTCGTGCTGAAGCTCAAGAACTTAAATTAATCGATTTCATGGAACTCCCTAAAAGAGAGCTTATTATTGAAATTCTTAAGAAGAAGTCTAATGATGAAGGATATGTTGAGGTAAGTGGAATTCTTGAGGTGATGAAAGATGCATCTCATGGGATTATAAGAACGGATGACCTTTTACCAGGAGATAATGATGTATATATCTCTGGCTCACAAATTCAGAAGTTTAGTCTTCGAACAGGAGATGAAGTTACAGGGCCGGCAAGACTTCCCAAGGACAAAGAGAAGTATCTAAGTCTTTTAAGAGTTGATACTGTGTACGGGAGACCTGCTGCTGAAGCTGCTAAGAGACCAAATTTCAGGAAATTAACCCCTATTTTCCCTAAGAAACAGATTAAATTGGAAACTGATCAGGATGTAATTTCTACAAGAATGATAGATTTGCTTTCTCCAATAGGTTTTGGACAAAGGTCAATGGTTGTATCTCCTCCAAAAGCAGGAAAGACATGGTTACTTAAGGATATTGCAAATGGTATTGCTAAGAATCATCCTAAGGCCAAGCTCATTGTAGTATTGGTCGGTGAGAGGCCTGAAGAGGTTACTGATATGAAGAGGTTTGTAAAAGGAGAAGTATATGCTTCTAACTTTGATGAGCTTCCTCAGCACAACTGTAGTGTTGCAGAGATGGCTCTTCAAAAAGCTATGAGAATGGTTGAATGGGGAGAGGATGTCATTATATTAATGGATAGTATTACAAGATTAGCTAGGGCATACAACATTACTATGCCAACATCAGGAAAAACATTATCAGGTGGTTTTGATCCAGTTGCTTTGTATCCCCCTAAAAGATTCTTTGGTGCTGCAAGAAATTTTGAAGAAACAGGAAGTCTTACCATTATCGCAACAGCCCTCGTGGATACAGGGAGTAGAATGGATGATTTGGTATACGAAGAATTTAAAGGTACTGGGAATATGGAACTTCATTTGGATAGAACTCTTGCAAACAAGAGGTTGTATCCATCTATTGATATTAATGCTTCAGGGACAAGAAATGAGGAACTTCTTCTAGGTAAAGACGTTTTAAATCAATCATGGAGGATTAGAAGAATGTTGGAATTTTTAGACAGCAATGAGAATCCTACAGAAGTATTGATTGACAGACTTAAGAAGACAAAAAACAACGAGGAATTCCTCGCAACCTTACACGAAGCTTAGTTATGATATAATATAGTTTAGAACTATTTGATATTAAAATAGCTTTTGTGAATAACAATATCCAACAAAACAAGAATATTCCTGGTTTAAGCTTCAAAAGTATTAGGTCACTTCCAATATTTGAAGATGACTATATTTTTGTTGATGATGAGATTGTAGGCAACCAGGCTATACGTGATTTTAAAAAGAAATTCTCTTCCTTCTATTCTAGGCAGAAAACAAAAAACAATATTCTTGAATTTGTTCTTGCATTAATGGAATATATATTTTCAAGGTTAAAAGTGTTCTTTGTTTTGATTTCTGTTCTTTTTGATATCATCTTTGAATCTTTTAATACAAAGAAAAATTCTTTTGTTACAAAGATGTTCTGGGGAAGAGGGAATTTTCTTTCTACCGCATTTAAGGTTATTTCAATAGCCATTGTCTTCATTGTTGCAATTACATATCTTTACAGGAAACCTGTTGCAAATGCTGCAGAGAATGAGATAGTTGATTCTATAGGGGTTGCACAAACTGATTTGGTTGTTATGAATGCCAGTGTTAATACTTTGACTCCAAAGGATAGACCTAGGAGATATGTGCAAGAGTATGTTGTAAAGAGAGGAGATTCTCTAGCCAGTATTGCCGCAGCTTTTGAATTGAATGTTAAAACCATTATGTGGGCTAACAACATTACAGATGTAAATTCCTTGAAACTTGAACAAAAATTAGAGATTCCTCCTAGAGATGGTGTTGTTGTGACAGTTAAAAAGGGCGATTCAGTTGAATCTTTGGCTAAGAAGTATTCTGCTGAGGCTGCAGATATTGTAGATCATAACTGGTTGGAGAGCCCATTTACTTTGGCAGAGGGGAGCGAGTTATTCATTCCAAACGGAGTAATTAAGGATCCACCAAAGCCAGTTTATGCAGCTGCACCGATTTCGCTCTCAAGAACTTCAAATTCGGTTGGTTACAGTAATACTCCTGTTGATCCAAATGTGGGGAAATTTTTAGGATGGCCAGTTGGTGGACCTAGTAGAATTTCTAGAGGTTTTTTCCCTGGACACTACGGTATTGATATATATCCTACGGATAGGGCAAATCTTCCAGATGTGGTTGCGGCTGCTGGTGGAACTGTTATTAGTACTGGTTGGGGTAGTGGTAAATACAATGGTTTTGGTTACTATGCTCATGTTGATCATGGTAACGGATATACAACTCTCTATGCCCATATGTCGCAGGTATATGTTAGATCTGGTCAGGCAGTAGGTAGAGGGCAGTCTTTAGGTAAAATTGGTGCTACGGGTGTTGCCTTTGGTATTCATGTTCACTTTGAATTGAGAAGAGGTGCTGAGTTAAGTGGTAGAATAAATCCTGCCCCGTATATGTATTAAGGGCTCATAGCTTAGTTGGTAGAGCATCGCATTCGCATTGCGAAGATGCCAGTTC
>CAZGKK010000025.1:0-7973 GCA_964526165.1 uncultured Candidatus Saccharibacteria bacterium
CAAAAAATCCCTTCAACCTCAACTTCAAGTCCTCAATCCTTTTTTCAGTCCAATATTCCTCTGGCGTTCCATCTTCCTCAGTTACAACTGAAGTTTCATTATCATGGCCCACTATCTCTCCATTTTGAACAACAGTAATATCCGGAACAAAAATTCTTGGATTCCCCTCATTATCATTCAATAAATATCCATCCAACATAGATACTAACTTTTGATATCCCTCTGTATTGTCTTTTCGATACTGTAATATATTTGTATAGTAAATATTCTCAACTCCACTTTCTTTTGCAACCTCATTTAGATACACAACATATCTTTGACACCAAGGGCACTCAGGAAAACCCAAATATACAACTCCAGTACCTCCCTCTAAAATCTTCACAATTTCATCAATCGATTTGTATTCGAAAATATTTTCCTCCCCAACCTCTATATATTCTTTAGAAAACTTTACTGAATCAGAAACAATCTCGAGTTCACTTTCAACTTCTTCATCCTTCTTCGAAAATGAATACATACCTCCTAAGATAAAAGAAAAAATCAAAAGTAGAGCAAAAGCAATTTTCAAAGAATTTTGTTTATTCATCACTCTGCATCATCAAATTTATCAGGATTATTATTGCCACATTTAGGACAAACCCTTAGGGGAACAACACCCTCATACAAATACCCACACACCATACATTTCCACCTTAACCAAACACTATCCAAATCCTCTCGTTGACCATCAGGATTAAGCTTATTAAATTCAACCGGAGTGGAAATATTGTTTAATTGATTTCCCTGATTATTATTTAATGTATCCTCCATCTTTCATTTTCTTTAAAATTAAATCAAACGTCTCTTCCTCGTTTAATTTAGAAGTATCCAACACTATATTATTGTACAACTCTTGATTGCAATATGCCACCCCATACAAATCCTTATATCTTTTTCCATCTTTAATTCTTCTTCGAAGTAAAGAGAAGTAAGAGTGAACAAAATATATTAGTCTTGAAATCCCCTTTATATCTTTTTGTTTATTGACAAGTCTTTTTGTTCTCACAAACAGAGAAGCTGTTAGCCAAATTTTTACAGTACTAGGTATATTATTCAGAGTAGCAAGAGCAGCAAAAACTTTGCTCTCAATTAAAACATTTCCCTTCTTTCCTCTTTCTATCAAAAAATTGTCTACTTCTTTGTCAATCTCAAAAAATTTCTTCTCGTCAGCTTCACTGTAAAAATCATCCAATGTCTTGTATCCTAAATCTGAAACATGTTGCCGAAAAATTGAACCTGCATAAACTCTTTCAATATTAAAATGCGCTGAAAGCATTTTAGAAATTGTTGATGAGCCACTACTTCCAGGACCACCTACAATAATAAGCATTATATTTTCTATTTCATCATTCATATTTCCTAAGGTATATAGTATATTATTAAAGTATATATGTCTAGAAATAAGCCAACAAAAAAGAAGACTCTTTTTAATCTGAAAAAATCACCAGACAAATTCATTCTGTATTTTGTTATTTTCATGACCATTTTTGGTGCTATTATGATTTTTGATGCGAGTGTTTATATTGCAAATGCGACTCAGGCCGATCCATTCCACTTCCTTAAATTACAACTTGTTTGGATTCTCGGAGGTTCTATCGTAGGATTTTTTTTGTATTTTTTTGATTACAGAAAATTACTCAGAGGGTCTCTATTAGGTCTAATGTTTGTTATCGTATTGTTAGTATTAGTTCTTGCTTTTGGAGAAGACATTAATGGCTCAAAAAGGTGGTTCTCATTGGTAGATCCTTTACCAGGAATCCAACCTGCAGAATTTGCGAAGTTAGGTATTCTTCTCTATCTCTCAAGCTGGATGTCTAGTAACAAATATTTCTCTGAAGGAACAAAGGTAGTGTTAAAAGGAACATTTCTTAAATCTCTTGTTAGTTTTGTTGCAATAGTTGGTGTAATAGCCTTACTCGTTATGCTTGAACCTGATTTAGGGACAACTATGATTATTGGCATTACGTCCTTCGTTATGTTTTTTATGGCAAAAGATGGCTGGGAACATGCAAAATATACTATTGGAAGTCTTTTTCTTTTGTTCATTCCCTTGGGTACACTAGCAGCAATTATTGAACGATATAGGGTAGGGAGGATTACAACATATCTACATTTATTGCTAACTGGAGAAATAGCAAACCCACTTAAGGAGGGGTATCAAATGCAACAGATATTGATTGGGATAGGTTCAGGAGGATTCCTTGGAAAAGGCTTTGGTCAATCTAGACAACGTTTCGGATATCTTGTAGAGAATACTGCTTTTACTGATTCAATATTCGCCGTAATCCTTGAAGAATTAGGATTCTTGGGTGGTACTTTATTAGTAATCGCGTGGATTGCATTTCTTTGGAGGGGGTTTAGAGTAGGACTGAATGCTCCAGACAAACAGGGAAAACTCCTAGCTTCAGGAATAACAGTTTGGTTGACCTTACAAGCTTTTCTAAACATGGGTGCGAATGTTGGTCTTATCCCTCTTACTGGTATTCCTGCACCTTTTTTAAGTTACGGTGGTTCAAGTACATTGGTAACTTTAGCAGGAATAGGTATACTACTTAATATAAGTAAATATTCAACTCAAGAAAATGGGAGATAGAAAAATTCTTCAGAAAAAAATAATCGTGACGGGTGGAGGTTCTGGAGGACACATCTCAAGTGCAAAAGCTATAATTGATGCTTTAGATGAAGTTTTCTTGTTAAATAGTAATAATTTCCTTTACGTAGGTAGCGATTTGGGTATGGAAAGAGAGAAACCAGGTTCATCACTAGAAATGAGAATTTTTAAGGACGAAAAATTTTCTCGTAAGTACATTAGGGGAGGAAAACTACAAAGAAAGTTTAGTCTTACAAGTATTTATCTTCTTTTTAGAACAGTCTTAGGTTTCTTTGATTCGATTAAAATAATGCGCAATTTCAAACCTGATATTGTTATCTCTACTGGTGGTTTTGTGTCCGTTCCTGTTAGTATTGTAGCTAAACTATTTAAAGCTAGAATTTATCTCCATGAACAAACTGCAACTGTAGGATTATCCAATAAGATAGTATCAAAGTTCGCAGAAAAAATTTTTGTTGCTTTTCCTTCATCCATCAAGTACTTTGAGAAAGAAAAAGTTTTTCATTCTGGGAATTTAGTTCGAAAGGAAATATTTGAAAATTCTGGTAGGGGCGGAATTATTGAAGATGTAAAAAGAATGATTATTCAAGAAGAGGATTTACCTATTATTTACATCTCTGGAGGCAGTCTGGGTTCACATGTAATTAATGAAATTATTAAAGAATCATTACCTTTGTTACTTCAAGATTTTCAATTAATCCTACAAACGGGTGACAGTAAAATAACCAATGATTTTCAATTACTTACTTTGGAAAAAGAAAAACTTACTGAGGATTTGAAAGAACGACTTGTTGTAACAAAATATGTCGGGAATGAAGAAATTGGTTTTGTGTTAAACAATATTGATCTCTTTATCGGTAGGGCAGGTGCGAATACAGTATATGAACTTGGATTACTAAGAATCCCATCAATTCTCATTCCTATCCCTTGGGTAACACACAACGAACAAATGGAGAATGCAAAAATACTTGAGAGTGTTGGCTTAGCAAAAATCATTAACGAGGGAGAGTTTACCACAGAGAAACTACAAGTAATTTTAAGGCTCTTTTCAAAAGAGAAAGTTCAGGTTAACGAGAAGAAAGCGAATGAAATTTTTGTAAAGAATGCTGCTCAAAAAATTGTAAATAATATTAATTTTATATAACAATAATATGGCAGATTTACTTGTCAGAGGTGGAAATATTCTTTCAGGAGAGATAACACCAGCGGGTAACAAGAATTCGGCTCTTCCTATACTTTGTGCTTCGTTACTTACAAATGAGGATGTTGTAATACATAACTTCCCTGATTTAACTGATGTCCAAAAATTAATTGAACTATTGACATCAATGGGTTCAGAAATCGAATGGCACAAAGAAAAAAATATTTTAAAAATAAATAACTCTAATTTTAAAAATGATTTAGGAGACAATGGATTCCCAATGGGAATGAGAGGTGCAATTCTTTTACTAGGACCCTTAGTAAGTAGGATGAAACATATAGAAGTGAAGAAGGAAATTGGTGGATGCTCATTAGGTATTCGAGAGTTAGACCCTCATTTAGAAGTACTTCAAGGCTTAGGTGTAAAAATTGATGAACAAAAGAACATTCTCTTAATTGACTCACCTGCAAGACTATTTGGAGGGAAACTTTGGCAAGACTATATGAGCGTAACCACTACCGAAAATTTCATAATGGCAGCAACAAAAGCAAAAGGAATTTCCGTAATGACAAATGCTGCTTCCGAGCCTCATGTGCAAGATTTGTGTAATTTCCTTGTATCAATGGGAGCAAAAATTGATGGAATTGGGAGTTCAACTCTTACTATTACCGGAGTAGAGGAATTGCATGGCACTGAATATAGAGTGTCATCCGATCACCACGAGATAACTACTTTGCTAGCTTTGGGAGCAATGACGGGAGGAGAAATTAGGGTAAACAATGCGGAGCCTGAATTTTTTCCTTTAATAGTAAAAGCATTTAAAAAATTTGGTGTTGACATTGAATATGAGGGAGATACTGCAATAGTTAGACCTACGGGAGAATTGAAAATACAGGTGCCATACACAAAAAATATGCTACAGAAAATTGAAGCAGCACCTTGGCCATATTTTCCTGCCGATTTAATTCAATTGATGATAGCTTTAGCCGTAAAATCTAAAGGGAATATTATGTTTTGGAATAAATTGTATGAAGGCGGTTTTTTCTGGATTCAAGAAATGATGAAGTTTGGAGCTCACATAGTAATGTGTGACCCCTATCGCATAATTGTATTTGGAGACAAACCCCTTAGCCCTGCAACTGTAGATAGTCCAAATATTATTCGTGCCACTGTTGCTTTAATGATGGTTGCTTTGACTATAAAAGGAGAAAGTGTGATTCAGAATGCTGATTCGATAAAGAGAGCACATCCAAATTTCGTAGAGAATCTTCAAAAGTTAGGGGCAGATATTTCCTGGATAGATTAATTAAAGGGTCCCGAGTTTTTTAAGAAAATCTGGGACCATGTACAAACCAAGAGAGTGACTTCCTTTTAATAGAATTGCGATTTTTCTATCCTTCAAACCTTGCAACTTTGCATTTAGAAGTGCAGCAACCTCATCCGCAGATTCCAAATGTTCTCCAGTTTTAAATTCATTGAAGTATTCACCTACATAATAGATCTCTGTAAAATTTGACGACTCAATAATTCTTCCTATCTCTTGATGCCTTTGCTTTGAGATACTCCCTAACTCCTTCATTTCACCAACGATGACAATAGTGTAGTAATCTTCAGGAAATAACTTCCTAAATGTTGCCAACGACATTCTCATAGATTCGGGATTTGCATTATATGCATCATTAATAATCGTGACATTATCAAAAACAAGTTTCTGAAATCTAGCTTCTTGACCTTCATATTCCTTAATGTCCCTTACACAGTTATCTATACTTACACCAAGTTCGTTTGCGACAATAATTGCAGCCATTGCATCATAAACATAACCTTCTCCATATACACTCAAATCTACATGAACAATGTTGTCATCGTAATATTTGAAATTAAAATGTGTTCCTAAATTGTCAACTGTAATATCCGAAATCTGAAAAGAAGCATTTTCTGCTTTGCCATAGGTAAACAGGTCTGAATTCTTGTTGTAATTTTCTGCAATATGTTTAAGTCTTTCATCATCTATGTTTAGAATCAACGGTTTACCAGTCCTTTCCATGTAATCAGCAAGGTCTTTCTTCTCTCTATAAATTTCATTAATTGAGCCAAGTTTTTCCGCATGAACCTCCCCAATATTAAGCAGTATTCCATAATCTGGGTCTACAGAATTAACATGCCAAGCTATTTCACCCTTTCTGTCCATCCCACATTCAAGAACAATCACATCTTCATCAACATATTTTCCTAGTAAAACTGCATTCCCCCAAACAGTATTGTATTTGTTTGCAGAAAGTACTTTAAGGTGATTTTTTAGTATCGAAACTAACATACCCTTAGTTGTAGATTTCCCAGTGCTTCCGGAAATTGCTACTACTGGTTTCTTTATGAATGCAATGGAGTAATTGAGAATTTTTTGCAACCCTTCCTCTATACTGTCAACAAGGATAACTGGCTTATTAATCTGCTCTTCTATTAAGGCACACTTCTTGTTTTCACACAAGGAAATTGAGCAACCGAAATTAAGAGCTTCCGGGATGAAGGAATGGCCATCAAACCTTTCACCCACGATTGGAATATACAAATCGTTTGGATTAACATCGCGAGAATCATGTGTAAAACCAGTAAAGAAAGCATCTTCATCAAAATTATTTATCTCAAATTCGGGAAATCTCTCTTTGATATCTCTTAAAAATATTTTCATGGCAGTACATAATCTAAGCTTATCCTTAACATAATATATTGGTTCTATCCAAATATATCAAGAGCAACAACATAAAACCTGTCCCACCTCTGTCCCTAGTATTCTTAACCAATGTCGCTATACAATAGAAAAGCGTCTTAGACCTGTCCCATCTCTGACCCTAACTTTGCTAAATCAAATCGTCTGTTTCTGTAATAATATCTACATCCCGCTATCGGTCAGAAAAAGATATAACATAGGAATAAGATAAAGCAGTAAAAAGGCTTCCTTTTTACTGAAGTATTAGGCCTAGAGTGTTATATCTCAGCCTGTAATGTTTTTCTCTTGACACTAACTTGAGATGCAAGCTATATTGGTGGAAAGAAGTGGTATAAAGTGGTGAAAAATGTTATAGTCCAAATATGATAATCGGAGAATACAAAAGCAAAGTAGGCGAAAAGAAAAGAGTATCACTTCCTACAAAGTTTAGGGAAGAAATTGGTGAAGAATTAATTCTTACCAGAGGTTATGAAGAATCCCTAATCCTTGTAAATAGGAAAATGTGGGAAAAGGTAGCACAAGGTGTTATTAATGGCTCTTTTACAGATAAAAATATTAGAGACACAAGTCGATTTCTAGTCGGAAGTGCCAAAGAAGTAGAAATGGACTCTCAAGGAAGGTTTGTTATTCCAGAAACTCTTTTTACTCATGCAGGATTTGGTCCAGAAATTGTATTCATTGGATTGGTAAACTGGATTGAAATTTGGGATGCTCAAAAATGGCAAAAGAGAGTAGAATACCTTCAAAAGCATGGAGAGGATATCGCCCAAGAGATTAGTAAGATGTCACTGGGGGAAAATGGATAAGATACATATTCCAGTACTGCTAAAAGAATCTCTTGATTCACTTGGAATAATCCCCAATGGATTCTACATCGATGGAACTCTGGGTGATGGAGGACACAGTATTGAGATTTTAAAAAAACTCTCAAAAAATGGCCTTCTTTTAAGCATCGACCAAGATCAACACGCGATTGACTTTGTACAAAATTATTACAAACATAATCTCTCGCAAAACTGGGTTATTTCGAAATCAAATTTTGCAAAAATCGATGAAGTCGTTAAGAAATTTGGAAAAGACAGACTTCCTGACGGAATCCTTCTTGATATCGGTCTTTCTTCAAGACAACTTGAAGAATCGCACAACAGAGGATTTAGTTACCAAGAAGAAAACGAACTTCTCGATATGAGAATGGATGAAGAACTTGGAGTTACTGCTAAAGATCTACTTAATGCTTTTTCCGAAAAAGAATTAGCCCGTACATTCTGGTCATACGGAGAAGAGAAATATTCTAAGAGAATTTCAAGAGAAATTAAAAAAAACATCTCTAATATAAATACGGTAGGAGATCTTACAAGACTTATCTATAAAGCAGTACCGGCTGCTGATAAATCTACTTACAAGAACCCTTCTCGCAGGGTCTTTCAGGCCCTGCGAATCGTGGTAAATGATGA
>CAZGKK010000026.1:0-7190 GCA_964526165.1 uncultured Candidatus Saccharibacteria bacterium
TAACAAAGATCCTGTAATCCTCACCTGTATCTGAAAATTCTTGAATAAAGAAATTTCTGTAATCTTTCTCCTTTAGGTCATCCTTTTTGTCAATTTTAAATACATTCTTTTTAATTACCTCTTTTCCCTCTTTCATTTCAATTCTGTTGGCTCCGGTATATTCCTTGATTATCAGAGGGAAAGTATTAAGTACTTCTCTTTCGGTTAAATAATTACCATCAGTTCTAAAGTAAGAATTGAAGTAGGGAATATTATTTTTTGTACAAAATTGTGCAATTGCTATTTTGTTGTAGTAGGGTAGATTCTTTATTGCATTAGCATTTTGAACGAGAATCTTTTTTAGCGGATTTTCTTTATTATATTCGTCAACAAAATCAATAATATATCTCTTATAGTGATACTCCTTTTCATTCTCAAGAGAGTGTCCTCGAAAAAGAATATGAGAATAACTAGGAATAGGATTAGTATTAGCCAATATTTCTATTTTTCCATCTTGGAAAATGAATTCTAATTGATCATTAAAAATAAAATCATATTCAATACTCTTCTTTGTAAGCTCTTCAATTATTCTTTCAGAGGCTGTGGGAATTTCCTTCTCTCCTACTCTTGGTCTTTTGTCTATTATTAGGTACCTCATATTTAAATAACTTTAATTTTATCTATATATCCCTTCGTTTTGTATCTCTTCATAATCTTCATTTCATCTTTCTCTGCTTCATCTTTGCTAACTATTAACAAATCAATGTTGTTAAAACCCAAACCATCACTTTTTACTGCATCCCAATCTCTATGATGAACGATTATCCCATCTAAAGAGGCATTAACTTTAAGTGCTTCTACAGCTTTCCATTTCTCAAGACCATCATTTATTTCTAACCCATTGATTCTCAAGTATCCATCTTTGTATTCTCCTACGACATTTGTTGAAGAAAAGTATGAGCCTAAGAGATTCTTCTCTTTAAGTATTGTTAAGATATCTGGTAGAGTATTGCCAATTACAACAACCTTCTTTGTCGAATTTTCTTTAAGCAACTTTTTTACGAAAGTATCAACTACAAAGGATTTGTCATCTCCTAGAACAGGGAAAAGATTTAGATATGCTTCCGGCATAGTGTTTACTTCTAGAACTGCACCATTATCAACCGTCAAAGGTTTGCTAATATCTTTGCACAAGACATCTACACCCAGAGTAAAGGCATGTATCGAAGCTGCAATACTTTCAACGATATATTTTATCTCCTCTGATACTTTGTCAGTAAAATCTTCAGTTATTCCTCCTTGACTCATACTTGCAACTTTTCTAACTTGGATCTTCTCATTTTGTTTTGGAATACTCTCTAATGTTAATCCTTGCTGTTGTAGGAAATCATGCAAAGGTTCATCAACAACGATTGGTTTCAAAGTGTGAGTAGGGCTGGTAATATCCCTTTTAGGATCATTGTTTGTATCTTTAATTAACTCTTCAATTGTTTTTTTCCCATCTCCAATTACAAAAGCAGGAATTCTTTTGGTAACTATTTCTAATTTCCCATCTATAACTAAAAGCCTGTAATCTTCCCCAGCGACTTGTTCTTGAATCATTATTTTCTTCTGCCATTCCTCTCTCTGTTTTTCGTTTACTGCTTTGAGTGCAAACTCATATGCTTTTTTTGCTTCTTCAATTGTATCAATCCCTACTACAACACCATTCCCTCCAGTTAAACCTGTTGGCTTTATAACTACGGGCTTATTATATTCTGACCAAATATCTTCAATCTGGCTCTTGTTGTCAATAGTTTGCCATTTAGGAATGGGCAAGCCAAGTCTAGTAATCATTAAGTTGGTTGTCCATTTGTCCTTTTGAATATCTTTGGAATTCTTAGAATCTAGACTGGAAGAGATAGAGTAGATTATTTGGGATCCCTTTCCACAACCTAGTGTGTGGTGTCTATTAAATGTTTTCGCATAGCCAGGCTTTTCAGTATCAACTATCCCATCATCTATAATCGTTGGGGTAATTTCATACCCAAGTTTGTAGGTAGCATCAAGTACTGGAATAGTAGACATTGAAGCGACTCTCTGTTTTATCAATTTCTCAACTAGATATTTACGGCAATCTTCGTAAGTTATTTCCCTCTTCGATAATTTTTGTAAAGATTTACTTGCTTCTCTCCAGAGAAAAGATATTTTAGTCTCAATATACAAATATCCTTGTGTAAAGTAGTATTTCTCTATGAAAATAGGGTGGAAACCTTGAATCAGATCGAGTAATTTAACTAAATCTTTAGTTTCATCTGCTTCCATTATGACTGTTGAAAAGGGGGAGATTAGATTTAAACCTTGCAATACCTGTGCTTTTTTCATACTACTTAGACATTAACTTAAATATTTGTCTCGAATATATTTCATTATGGGTATAGCTACTTCAATTTTTTGTCCTTTGTCGACTTTATAGTGTAATCTTAATCCTGGGTTATAATTCACCTCATTAATTGCACATTTGCCTGGTTTCGAGATATTCTCTGCGATAATGTCAACTCCTCCGAATTCCGTATCCAAAGCTTTTATAGCCCTTATAGCAAGTTGATTGTAAAAATCGTTTACCTCACTTTGGCATTCTTCTGTAGTACCTCCAGTTGTTAAATTACAGTTATATCTTAGTATTACCTCTTCGTCTTTTTGGGGAATTGATTCTAAGTTCATGTTATTTCTTTGTAATTTAAGAATAAGCTCGTTGTCGATTACTATCGGCAGCATTATATTCTTTCTTCTGTCTTCATTTTTCAACTCTATGAGTTTTCTTATTGAATTCTCTCCATCTCCGATTATATGTGCTGCCTTTCTTCTAACAACCCCAATCACCTTCTCTCCAAGAACTAAGAACCTGTAATTTTCGCCTTTAATGAATTCTTCTCCGATTACCTTTTTACTATCATTGGGATTATGAGACAGTTTAAAGGCGTTTTTGTAAGCATTAAGAACTTGTTCCTCGCTTTGTGGTAAGAGAGAAACTCCTTTTCCTCCTAATTGCTGCGAAGGTTTAATTACTATATTTTTATAATTATGAAAAAATTTTATTGCATCAATTTCGCATGTTAGTATTTCTTGTTTCGGTACAGGTACTCCATATTTTTCTAATACCATATTCGTGAGATTTTTTCTTTTACATATTGTAGTACTTGGAGTTGGAACAAGTGGAGTTACAGTATTGATGATATACCAATGTTTGTTTTTAATTTTGAATTCTGCCATTAGCCCGGGGACTAAAATACAGTATTCGATTCCTAGCTTATCAGCAGCTTCAATGTAGTAAGAAAGATGAATATTGCCAGCAATCTTAAGAAAATCTTTAACTTCGTCCATACTCTATATACAGTAAGTTATATTAATTTCTAAAAGTTTTACTTGTATCTATTAGATAACCTTTTAAAACTTCTCGTCCAATAATTAGATGGTACTCTGAATTTTCAAGAAGTACCACCTCGATATCTTTAACTTCTCCTGAAATCTTTATTTTTATCTCCACAACTGGTCGAACTTTGACATCTTCTCCATCAACAATCTTTGCAATTCTTTTTATACCTTCTTCTAGTGTAAGAGCCTTGAAATGACTATCGATATATTCCTGTGCTTCTTTGATGGAATTGAATTTCTGAGGTACGTTTAACGATTTAAAGTACTGAGTAGTAGTAAAGAAACCAATTCTATTAGCAAATGTTTCTGACATTCTTGAAGTGAGAACACCAGTATCCATGAAAGCTCTTGCGTACTCCTTATCACCCTCTTTCTTCTTAGTCTGATTGTGGTGATATACCAGAACTTTCTCATCAATAGTAACAACTTTTCTTCCACTAATTGTCTCAATACTTTCTTCTACCTCACCACCAAAAAGACTTTTTGCCAACCTAATTCCATGTTTAATACCTCTAACTTCAATATCTCGAACCTTTTCCAATCTCCATCTTAGCCCAGCCTTATTTGCAACCTGAATCCCAAGTCCAGGTCGAGCATTTAATTCAAAAACGATGGGTCCATGTTCCGCATCTAAAGCAATATCAACACCGATATATCCTAATTTCGACACTCTCTGACATTTTAGTGCAATTTCTAAAATATTGTCCCATTCTGGGATGTGAATTCCACTTAAAATTTTGTTCTCAATTAAATCTTGTGTCATATCTATATCCTCATATGTATCACTAAAAGGAGAGGAGGTATCCATTTGCATGGAGTATGTAGTAATGCCTGTGGCAATATCAATTCCAGTACAGATTGCTCCAGAATGTAAGTTTGCAGTACCGTTAGACCTTTTTGTTGGAATTCTTGTCATGGCCATTATAGGGACTCCGTTAAAGCAAATTACTCGAATATCGGGGACACCTTTGTAAGAATACTGTTTTAGAAGTGGATCCGTTTTAACTCTTTCTTCAATTATTGCAATATCTTTTTTGTTTCCCATCGAAAATCTTCCATCAAGAATATTTTCAATGTGTAGAATCATGTCATTTTTTGTCATGACACTTCCATTAGGCCTAATCCATGCAAATTCCCCTTTTTTCTTTCCGTAAAAAACAATTATCCCATTTCCTCCCGTACCTTGATTTGGTTTAATTACAAAACTATTTGGGAGTGAATCCCAATCAAGAAATTTCAATTGTTGTTTCGACCGAATTAGTTTGTAAACCTCAGGAGTTTTAATCTGCTCCATTGCCAATACTTTTTTTGTAAGTATTTTGTTGTCTGCAATCCTTTTTGCTGAAGGAGGGTTAAAGGGTCTTACATATTCCTGATTCCTCCTATTTAGTCCTAATATGTTCTTGTATTTACTTTTTTGAATCATTCTCTTTTAGTACAGATTTAAATCTAAAGTAGTCCTTTAACCTTAATCCTTTAAATTGACCAATAATTAGATTCACAAATATCAATAGAGGAATAATCCAGAGATTGTTTATGACATAGTTTGAAATAAAATCTCGAGTTATTACAAACCATCCTGCTGTACCAATCAGTACAGTTCCGAAAAGAGCTCCAAAGGAAGCTTTGCTTGATTTTTGCACAAATTGTTTGGTAAAGAAGTCAGAAAGGGCGACTATTGAGATTAAAGCTAAGGGTGGGACCGTTGACATGTTTTCTAGGCCGAAGCCCACTCTGTTTATTACAACCATGAAAGTAATCAGTGCAACACTTAGGAGACAGTAGTTAATAGCAATTCTTGTAATATAGTGCATTCTAATTTTCCGAAGTACTAGGTGGGAGAGTAGAGAACCAAGGATAACTACGAGTGTAACGGCTAGTCCATATTTCAAGCCTGTATAAGAATAAGCTATGGCAAGAAGAATAGGGGCGTATATACCAAAAGATTTTGTTCCAAAAAAATATCTAAAAAGGCTTACAATGGTTGCTACAATTGATATGGCCAAGAAAAGTTCCAATGTCTTTTCAGGTACACCATGTTCTATTATCCACTGAGTAAAAGGAGTATAGTCCATTAAAGAAAAATAAAAACTTAGATAAATTTTATAAGGCAGATTATATCTGCATATTATATCATTTTTGGTTGATTTCTACTAGATTTCTGCTGTTTCAAGTTAGTTGGAGAAAGGATAAGTTAGAGTGTGGTAAGTTTTACTTAGGTAGGTTGTTAGAATATAATAAAAGAAGATTATATGGAGAAAATTCTAATAGTAATAGGTGATGCAGGGGCAGGGCATATGTCTTGTGCAAATGCTACAAAAAATGCCATCAAAAAACTAAATAGTTCCATAAAAGTAGATATTGTAGATATTTTCCAATTTTCTAAAATGTCTAGATTGTATAATTTTGTTCAGTATTTAGTTAGCGGCTCAAAATTTATAGAGTTTCTCTTCAATACATCCTTTACATTTATAAATAAATCAAAAATTTTTAGTGAATTAGCATATTTCTTTGCTTTAAAATCCATAACTAAGCCCACGCTAAGATATCTAAAAGAGTACAAACCAGATTTGGTTATTTCAAATAATGCTTTAACGACAGAAATCCTAAGTAGGTGCAAAAAAGAATTTTCATTTAAGTATGTCATCACAGTTCCAGATCTTGTAACAATGGTGAGGTGGTGGGCAAGCCCAAAGGCTGATTTGATTTTCTCTCCGACAAAAAAAGCTATGGAGGAGTTACTTTCCTTTAATCCCAATTGTAATATCCTTACGGGGTATTATCCGTTAAGGGATATAAAAGAATTCTCTGAGGAAGAGATACATGATTTTAGGAAAATTTTTTGTAATGAACATGACTTTGAATTCGAAAGAGATATTATTCTGATTACTGGATGCGGAGTCTCCACAGCGGGTTTAGTGAGGCGACTTAAAAGTTTTATTTTAAATACAAATTATCAATTAATTATTTTGACTGGTAAGGATACAAAATTAAAAAGGAGATTGGAGAAGAGATTCCAAAGGAACAAAAGGGTATATATATCAGGCTATACAAATGAAATTCTAAAATTATTTGTAATATCAGACCTAATTATTTCAAAAACGGGTCCTGCTACCGTTTTAGAAATAGAGAAAGTAAACAAAAAAGCAATATTTACCGAACCCCCAGTTATTCAAGAGTTTGGTAACGTTGAGTATATTAAAGATAATCCCAATTTTAGTTATATAGGGGCTAATTATGAGCAATTATCAGAATTGGTAGAGAGAATGTTAGTAAAAGATACAATTAAATACCAAAGCGAGATCAAAGATGCTAACTCAATAGCAAACATTATCTTAAAGTTGTAAAATCTCTCAAAGGCAACCGTAAGTTTACAGGAAACAACTGTAAGTTGGTGGTTGCAACTGCTGGATTAAAGGTAAAATTTGACAATTAATTTAAATAATTAAAGATATGAGTTTTAGGAAAAATTTGGAATACCTTAGAAAAGGTAAAAAACTTTCCCAGGAGGAATTGGCTAACAAGCTGAATGTTTCGAGGCAATCAGTATCTAAATGGGAATCCGGTGGGGCTTATCCTGAGACAGAAAAAATGCTTTCAATGTGTAAAATTTTTAATTGTTCTCTTGATCAGTTAATGAATGATGATATTGCTGAGATAGAGAAGAGTGAAGCTAGGAAATATACCTTCAATGATTTATTAAATGAAATCACAAAAATTATTCGAGGGACAATTGATATGCTAGGCTCAATGAATACGAAGTCAGTCATTAAATTCCTTTTTGAAATAGGTTTGTT
>CAZGKK010000027.1:0-7170 GCA_964526165.1 uncultured Candidatus Saccharibacteria bacterium
CTGAGGCTTTTAACGCTCTTTTAAAGACCCTTGAGGAGCCTCCTGCTCATGTTATCTTCATCCTTGCTACTACGGATGTGCATAAACTACCGCCAACAATCCTTTCAAGATGTCAGAGATATGATTTCAGACTAGGCACTGACGATGAGGTTAGGGATTTGATTAAAACAATTTGCAAGGAGGAGAAAATAAATATTCAAGATGAGGCGTTAGATGTTGTAGTGCAAAATGCAAAGGGTAGTTACAGGGATTCACTTTCTTTGATGGATGTTGTTTACAGTGGGCAAGAGCAGAGCAAATCGCAAATTACTTTGGACGAAGTTCGAAAAACATTGGGTCTCCCAGATTCTGAGAAAGTGACTCTTTTGTTGGTGAGTCTTTTGAATGGAGATGGGGGTAAAGCATTGGAGACAATTGAAAGTTTGGAGCAGGGTGGTGTAAATCTTCAACAATTTACAGCATATGTGTTAGACACTTTGAGAAGAATTTTTACAGCAAAAATCAAAGGAACTGTTGGGAAAGAATATTCATTCGTTAAGGATATTGAAGTTAAAGATTTGCATAGGTTAATTAATCTGTTTCTAGAAGCAGAAAACAAGATTAGGTATGCAAATAATCAAGCTTTAGTCTTGGAAATGATAATCCCAGAGATGATGAAGCCGAATGTGAATAGTGAGATTAAAATAGTGAATAGGGATGTGAAAAAAAGGATTCCTGTGATGGAGGAGAAAAAAACAGAAGTCAAGGTTGAAGAGAAAGGAAAGAATCTTTCCATAGAAGAAATAAACACAAAATGGGAGGAATTTATTGATGAAATAAGACCTTTTAATCATCATTTGTATGCATTTGTAGGAGCTGCCCATATTATCTCTTTTGTTGGAGGAAAGCTTCATATCGAAGTTCCTTTTTCATTCCATAAGGAAAGGATTGAGGTTCCAAAAAGCAGAAACATTATTTCTGAAGTGTTCATGAAGGTTTATGGGGTCTCGTGTATTGTTGATTGTGATGTTAATCCTGCGATGAAACCAATAGAAAAGGCTGATGCGGAAACTGTTTTGAAAAATTTGCCAACTCCCAAACCTTCTGAAAAAGCTAAACGAATTTTCAAACCCAAAGAAAATACCAAAATCAAAGACATCGAAGCTATTTTCGAGGGCATTTAAGGTCCTGGTTTAAACCTCACCCTGGGTAATCATCTGTTCATCCATTGGGAAATCCATTTCCTGAGTTCTTTTTTGGGTTGTACTTCTGAGATAGTACCATCTATAACTCTCAAGAGAGCCTCCTCCTACCAATTCTGCTTCAATAGGATTGTGCTTGATATATGAAATCATAGTATTTAGATCTCTTACTCCTGAAATCCGACGTATTTGAAATGGTCCTTGAAACAATCTTCCAACTTTCTTGTGTTCTCTGTTGAAATATAATACATATGCAATTCCTAATCCTTGCATGAATTTTGGTATAGAATTTAATTCTTTCCCGCACTTCGCAATAAAGTGATAATGATTTGGCATTAAACAATAGGAAATAATTGACACTCTATGTTTTTTGGCGTAGCGAAATAATTGATTCTTAAAAACGCGATAATCCTTTTCACGCAAAAAAATCGTTTGTTTGTGATTCCCTCGATTATAGATATGGTAATAGGAATTCTTTTTGTAAATCAATTTGTTGGGAAGTTTTTTCATAAAAGAGATAGTAAGTGGTACAGATTAACATCTGATGAACGGGGGTGAGGTTTGGTCCTCACCCTAATGGCGGGTTTGTTGTATAATGAAAGTCATCTAATTTGAGTACAAACAAATATGGGTTTTGGAAATCCAGTAGAGTTATTAAAAATGCAAAGTGAGGCAAAAAAAATGCAAAATAAGTTAAGGGAAAAGAAAATCAAGGGAGAATCAAAAAACGGTATGGTAAGAATTTATATGAATGGTGCACAGGAATTTGAAGACATATTTATTGATGATGCATATCTTGATCCAGAAATGATTGATGAAATCAAAAAGAGTATGAAGGATGCCTTCAAAGACTATCAAAAAAAACTTCAGAAGGAAATGATTCAGGATGTCGATTTAGATCAATTAAAAAGTATGTTCGGAAAGTAATTTCGCATATGTCAGTATTACCAAAAAGTGTTGAAAAAGTAATAGATGAGTTCGGTAGGCTACCTGGAGTTGGCCCAAAATCAGCTTCGAGAATGGCATATCACTACTTAAGGTCTCCTAACAAAGATGCAACAAAACTAGCGAATGCACTTGTGGAAATGGATGAGAAAGTTACTTACTGTAATAAATGTTTTAATGTAACAGAGCAAGAAGAGTGTAACATTTGTTCAAGTCCCTTAAGGAAAAAAGATCGAATTTGTATTGTTGAAGAACCTTTGGATGTGGTAGCTTTTGAGAATTCTGGGGTGTATGACGGAGTGTATTTTGTCCTTGGTGGAGTTATTTCACCTGCAGATGGGATAACTTCGGAAGAATTAAGATTCAAAGAATTAAGGGAGAGGGTTTCAGAATTGCTTTCTGATATCCAAGAACTTGAAGTTATCATAGCGACTAATCCTAGCTTAGAGGGAGAGGCTACAGCAAGCTATATTTACGACTTGTTCAAAAATTTGCTAAAAGAAGGTAAACTTAAGATAACAAGGTTAGCAATGGGGTTGCCAACTGGTGCAGATCTCGAATATGCTGACAGATTAACTTTAAAAAAAGCTTTAGAGGGTAGGAGGAATATTTAATGAAACTGTATTCGACACTGGATAAAAAAATTGTAGAGATAGAGCCAAATAAAAAGGGAGTGATTTCAATGTATAACTGTGGACCTACAGTTTATTACAGAATGCATTTAGGAAATATTCGCGCATATGTTAATTGGGATATCCTTCATAGAGCTTTACTGTACCTTGGATTTAAGGTGGAAAGGGTGATGAATATTACTGATGTTGGGCATATGTCTTCAAAAGATGATTTTGGTGATGATTTTGGAACAGACAAGATGGATAAACAGGCAGAAAAGGAAGGACTCCAACCTATTGATATAGCAAATAAATATATAGATTCAGTATTGGAAGATTTCAGGATACTAAATATTTTAGCCCCCAATGGAGAAGAGATTAATGAAGCCTTAACGCACGAAGAGGTTTCTAAATATGGGTGGACGAGGGCTACTGAATATATAAATGAAATGATTGATATGGTTAAGAGAATGGAGGAGAGAGGTTTTACATACGAGACGAAGCAGGCAATATATTTTGATGTTACAAAAATTCCTGATTACAATATTTTTACAGGTCAGAAATTAGAAGAAAAACATATTGGGGTAAGAGATGAGGTCGGAGTTGATTCAGAAAAAAGGAATCCTGCTGACTTTGTTCTTTGGATGAAGAAAGTTGGGAAATATGAAGACCATTTGATGAATTGGAATTCGCCTTGGGGTGATGGTTTCCCAGGCTGGCATATTGAGTGTTCTGCTATGGGGACTACCGTTTTGGGAGAAAAATTCGATATTCATACTGGAGGTGTTGACCACATACCTGTTCACCATTCAAATGAGAGGGCTCAAAATATTGGAGCTTTTGGACATCCGGTTGTTAAGTATTGGGTTCATAATGAATGGTTGGTAAATAAAGATGATGAGAAGATATCAAAGAGTAAGGGGGCTGATACCTTACCTGAAATAATAAAATTGGGATATAGCCCTCTAGATATTAGGTATCTTTTTCTTTCGGTTAATTATCACACAAAAATTAGTTTCTCACTTGAAGCACTTGACGGTGCTAGGAATTCTAGATTGGCTCTGATAAATAGAGTGAAAGAATTAGGAGTGAAGAAAGGTGGGTTAATTAAGTCATATATTGAAGCCTTTAGAACTGAATTGGAAAACAACCTTAACATGTCTGGAGCTCTTGCCTTGATAAATGAAATGCTCAGGTCAAACTACAGCCCAGAAGACAAAGTGGCAACAGTACTCGATTTTGATAGGGTTTTAGGACTAGGACTAGACCAGGACTTTGGAGGGGGTGAGAAAGGGTATGAGAAAGGGGTGAATGAGGAGTTGGATGAGTTACTCGCGCAGAGGTTGGAAGCAAAGAAAGAGAAGAACTATTCTAAAGCGGATAATTTGAGAGAAGAGATAGAAAAAATGGGATATCGAGTAGTAGATAGCGTTGAGGGGCAAATTGTTAAGAAAATTTAATGATTCAAAACACTATTTCAATACAATTAGATTTTAAGGAAACTGAAAAGGTTCGGAAAATTCTTTCATCTTTTGGTTGGAAGGATGAACCTATTTCTAATGAATATATTGCTTTAAGAATGAAAAATGAGATTGGTTCAGTTGTTACTCTTTACACTAGTAGGAAAATTGTATTTCAAGGAAAGGAAGATTTTCAAGAATTAATTAGTCAAATTCAGGATAAAACAGAGATGGGTGAGTTCGTTCCACATTTGGGGGTTGATGAAGTAGGAAAAGGAGATTACTTTGGTCCTTTAGTAGTTGCTTCATGTTTTGTGGATAAAGAATTTTTGACAAAAGTTAAAACACTTGGTGTTGGGGATTCAAAAAAATTCTCAGACAAGAGGATATTGGAAATGTATGAGAAGATGAAGGATTACCCTTACTACTACACATCAATTGTAGCTCCTTTTGAATACAATAGATTAATTAAAGAAACAGGTAATGTGGCAATTCTTTTGGCAAGACAGCATTCAAAGGTAATCGAAATGGGATTGGAAGATTTGCAGAAAAAAAATATAGTATGCGAAAAAGTTGTAATCGACCAATTTTCAAGTAGGGAAAGTAGGGTTAAAAACGAATTAGGTAAACTGGGTAGAGAAATTGAATTTGAACAGTACCACAAAGGAGAATCTGATATTGCGGTGGCGTGTGCATCTGTAGTCGCAAGAGCAATTTTTCTTAACGAGATGGGAAAAATGAACAAGTCCTACTATTTCTCTTTCCCCAAAGGGGCATCGAATGTGATTGAAACTGGAAAAGTATTTGTAAAAAAATACGGAGTAGAGGAGCTGGAGAAAGTCGCAAAAATTAGTTTTAAAACAACAAAAAGCGTTTTGAGATGAAGAAAAAATTGGTAGTACATGTAAAAAATTTGTCGAAGACCTTTCATACTTCTAATAAAGATATTAAGGCTTTGAGCAATATTTCATTTGATTTGTATAAGGAGGAGTTTGTTGGCTTTATAGGTCAAAATGGTGCGGGGAAAACGACTACTTTGAAATGTCTTACAGGATTACTTTCTCCAGATGAAGGTGAAGTAGAAGTCTTAGATCAAATTCCACAAAAAAGAGATTATGACTTCTTAGAAAAGATATCATTGGTCATGGGGAATAAGAGCCAGTTGTGGTGGGAACTCCCTGCGATGGATACTTTCTTGTTAAATAAAGAGATATATCAAATTGAAGATGAGAAATTTGAGAAAAATCTTAATGAAATGATTAAACGATTAGGTATAGAGAATGCAATTACTGTTCCAGTAAGGAAGCTTTCTTTGGGAGAAAGAATGAAGTGTGAGCTAGTAGCTTCTTTTCTTCATTCCCCAGAACTTCTTTTTTTAGATGAACCAACACTTGGATTAGATGTTGTCTCACAACAAAAATTAAGAGATTTCTTGGCTGAATATCAGGAAAGGAATAAGGCTACTGTGATTCTTACGAGTCATAATATGGAAGATATAAAAAACCTTTGTAAGAGAGTAATAATCATAGATAAGGGTAAAATATTGTTTGATGGCAAGATTTCAGAACTAGTTGAGAAATTTGTGAAGGAGAAATTTGTACATTTTGTACTTCCTTCTCCTCAACAGGAAAGAAAAATTTCAGGAATGGGCAAGATCCTTGAGTTTAATGGGAAAATTGGATTAATCCTTGTGAATAGGGAAAAAATAAAAGAGGTAACTAAGGCTTTAATTGAGAAATTTGATGTGGAGGATATTGATATTGAGGAACCCTCACTCGAGAGTGTTGTTAGAAATATATGGAGTTAGCTTAATTTTTTGGTATAATGTCGATTACAGGAGAGATGTCTGAGTGGTCGAAAGAGACGGTCTTGAAAACCGTTATACAGATTTCTGTATCGTGGGTTCGAATCCCACTCTCTCCGCCAGTAGAAAATATTCTAAATGGAAGAAAAAGAAGAACAAACAAAGAAAACATTTAGGCCCAAAGATAGGTATCTAGGCTTTCCTGTAGAATTGCCTTTTTGGCAAAGAAGAATTTTTGAGATAATACCAGGTCTTCTGTTCTGGCTTCTTTTTCTTATCCCCTTCATCTTTGCCATTTTTAAATGGAATACAGCGTACGTTGTCTATATGGTTTTCTTGGTTTCCTATTGGTTCTTTAGAGCAATAAAGTTCAATATTGGGATATATATTGGAGTTAAAAGAATGGAAGAAGCGATTGCAACAGATTGGGTTAAAGAGATAGAGGAATTGAATGATTCAAGGTATGAGAAGATGAGGTTTATTTACCTATGCCCGGTATACAGTGAAGAATACGATATTTTAGAACCATCTTTTGAGGCATGGGCGAATAGTGAAATTGATACAAAGAAAATTGATGTTGTGATGGCAATGGAGGAGAAGAAAAAAGATTTACAAATAGAAAACTTTGGGAAATTAAAAAAGAAATTTGGAGATAAATTTGGAAGCATGACATATTTTGTTCATCCTTTTGGGATAGAGGGGGAAATTGTTGGTGTTAAAGGTGCCAATATCAATTTCGCTGCAAGAAATTTTGTTAAACAGCTTGAGAAAGAAGGAAAGAATTTATCGGACTATTTGCTTATTACATGTGATTCTGATCTTAGACCTCATCCGAAATATCTTTCTTCTGTGGTTTATAGCTATTTAACTGCAGAAGAACCAGAGAATTCTTTTTATACCTCTGCAATTCATACTTTCAATAACAATCTGTGGAGCGTTCCCTCTTTAATAAGAGTATTTTCTTCAATGACAACAATGGCAATTCTGTATTCTTGGGTAATAGATAAATCCTCAAAATCTATTTTTAGAAATGAAGAGATATATACTCGTGATACTTTCTCGTCGTATATCGTTAACCTCAATACTTTGAAAAAATTTGAATTTTGGGATCCAGAAATCCCAAATGATGATACCGCTTTTTACTGGAATGCAATGATTAGAAGTAAGGG
>CAZGKK010000028.1:0-6922 GCA_964526165.1 uncultured Candidatus Saccharibacteria bacterium
CCTGCGACCTCTGCGTCCCAAACGCAGCGTTCTAGCCATCTGAACTACTCCCCGAATCAGAGTAATTCTATCATATTAGAAAGAAAAAGGGGAGCAATTCCTCCCCTTCTTAGAATCTACCTAATATCTGACCTAGTTAAGCATTCCCATGATCTTTAATGCAAGATCAGAAAGAACTGGGATATCAAATCTCTCTCCTTGAGATGATTTAACCATTCCAATAATAATCAAAATTAAAGACACTAAAGGAATAAACCAACCAATTATTGGAATCCATACAATTAACTGAAACAAACCAATTATGGAAGACTGTGCTCCATTGTATCTAACAAAATTATCTTCTTTCTCAACAAGAAGAAGAATGAATCCAACAACAGGAATCCATGCAAGAATAGCCATTGCCTTATTTGTCTCATTAAACTTTATCTCATCCAAGGAATAAACCTTTTTTGTAGATTTTACTTCTGCCATTTTAAAAGAATAATTAAATTAACAGTATAAGTATATTCTCTGTGTACATAGAACGCAATACTTTCCACTATAAGTACTTGCAGGTATACATGGTGGTGGTATACTGGGTATACATAACATATTAAGAAAAAAATATGGATATAAGATTAACAGCTAAGCAGGAAGAAGTACTTAGAGTCATTAGAAACTACTACTTAGATAATGGATATGCCCCTTCACTAAACGAATTAAAAGACATACTTGGGATTACAACCAAGAGAGGTGTGGTAATTCATTTAATAGCTCTTGAGAAGAAAGGTTTTATATTCAGAACAAGCCAACCAAGAGGTATACATTTAGTTGGAGATGATGAGCAAATCAGTTATGACTATCTTGTAGGTGTCCCCATACTTGGTTATGCAAATGCAGGTCTTCCTATGGTCTCTGCAGAGGAGGAAAATCTGGGAGTATTGAATATTGATAGGAATATCATTGGTAAAAAAGAAAATCTCTTTGGTCTCATTATAAAAGGTGATTCTATGAATTTATCAAGGGTTGGTGGTGAGAAGCTAGAGAATGGAAGATATATCATAGTTCAAAAGGATGCTGAATTTGAGAATGGTGATGTTGTAGTTGCCATAATTGATAACTGTGCCACTGTAAAAAAATTCAAGAAGGGAAGGGGAATGGTAATTCTTTATCCAGAATCTAGTAATCCTACATATCAACCGATATATCTTGATTCAAATAGTGATAGTTTGATTAATGGGAAAGTAGTTCAGGTTCTTGAAAACCCCTCTATCTAATTTGTGAATTTTTTACGTACTTCTTAGCATTTAGAAGTATTTTATTAAGCTCATCTTCTTTGAAGGAATTTGAGATATCTAGTGTAGGATTAAGAGTTTTTCCCGGGCGAAAATTTTGTATGTAGTACTTCTTGGCATTTTTAATTAAGGATGCAATCTCCTCAGAATCTTCAATTTTGTGTATTTTCTTAACATATGTAGTTCGGAATTCATAGTCAATTCCGCTTTCTTTTATGAGCTTGATAGATCTTTTTATCTTTTTTAAAGCATCTTCGTCATCAGTTACTTTAACATAATCCTTAGGTTTGTATTTAACATCCATTGCGATATAGTCTAGAATACCTAATTCAATTAACTCTTTAAGTTTTTCGGGGAAAAAACCGTTAGTATCAAGTTTAACAAGTAATCCTAATTGTTTAATCTCCTGTATAAACTCACCAATATCATCATATATAAGTGGTTCTCCCCCAGTTATTACAACAGCATCAATAATGCCTTTTCTTTTCTTTAGATAGTCAAAAAGAAAATCTTCAGTTACCTGAACCTTTTCATTAAAATCGTAAATCACTAATTCAGGGTTATGACAAAACTCACACCTAAGGTTACAACCATATGTAAAAATGATTGTAGATACCTTCCCAGGATAATCTAAGAGAGATACCTTTTCTAAACCCCCTATTCTAATCATTATATGTTTTTCATTTTGAACATTTTTCTATCTGACCATTCAGCCTGTTTACCAATATTCCATTGGGCAATAGGTCTTATATATCCTACAACTCTTGAATACACCTCACATCTTTGTCTTGTAACTTTTTTCATACTTAATTAAAAATAATATTAATTAACATCACTAAAGGACATACCTTCTTTGTAGCCAACTTCACAATCACACTTGGGACAGTAAAAATGTTCTCCAGCAATATATCCATGTTTTGGACAAATACTGAAAGTAGGTGTAATCGAAAAGTAGGGTAACTTGTAATTTTCGGCAATTTTTCTTACAAGATTTTTTACTGCCTCTGGCGAGGAAATTATTTCTCCTACATATACGTGTTGAACAGTACCACCAGTATAAAGACACTGAAATTCATCTTGTAAATCTAATGCTTCAAAAATATCATCAGTTAAACCTACTGGGATTTGTGAGCTATTTGTATAGTAGGGGGCGATATCCTTTCCTTTATGTATCCCAATATCGGCGGCTGTAATAATGCTTTCTCCGAAACGTTTTCTGTCTGCTTTGGCAAATTTGTAAGTTGCGCCCTCACCTGGAGTAGCTTCCAAGTTAAAGAGTTCATTTGTTTTTTGCTGATAGGTCATTAGTCTTTCCCTCATGTGATTCATAATCTCTAGACCAAACTTTCTTCCTTCTTCTGATGTAATACCTTTTTGAGGATCTTTAAAGAAGTTAATTAAAGACTCATTTAGACCCAATATTCCAATAGTGTTAAAGTGATTTTTGTAGTACTCTCCAAATCTCTTCTTGATATCGGAAAGATAAAATTTGGAATAAGGATATAAACCTTTTTCCATGTATTTTTCTAAGAAAAGCCTTTTAATATGCAAGCTCTTCTTTGCTAAATCCATCTGCTTATTCAACCTTTTAAAATAATCCCGTTTGTTCTCAGCTTCAAATCCAATTCTTGGTAAATTAATAGTCACAACACCAATGCTTCCAGTTAATGGGTTAGCTCCAAATAATCCACCCCCTCTTTTCCTTAATTCACGATTATCTAATCTTAACCTACAACACATACTCCTAGCATCATCGGGACTCATATCCGAATTAATGAAATTGGAAAAGTAAGGAATACCATATTTTGCAGTCATATCCCAAATGAGTTTGTACTCAGGATTGTCCCAATCAAAGTCCTTTGTTAGGTTATATGTAGGAATAGGGTAGGAGAAAAGTCTTCCTTGAGCATCACCTTCCATCATAATTTCACAAAATGCCTTATTAATCATATTCATTTCCTTTTGGAAATCCTTATATTTCTCCTTTCGAATTTCACCTCCAATTATCACTCCCTGTTCTGCAAGTTGACCTGTAGGTACTAAATCCATTGTGATATTTGTAAAAGGTGTTTGACAACCAACTCTTGTTGGAACATTCATATTGTACAGAAACTCTTGCATTTTCTGCTTCACCTCCTTGTATGAAAGTTTGTCAAAATGAACAAATGGAGCTAAAAAGGTATCAAAGCTTGAGAATGCTTGAGCACCTGCCGCCTCATGTTGTAGTGTATAGAGATAATTTACACATTGACCCAAAGCTGCACTAAAATGTTTCGCTGGAGATGAAGAAATCTTACCTTCGACTCCTGTAAAACCTTTAAGTAAGAGATCTTCCAAACTCCAACCGCAACAGTATGTAGCTAACATTCCCAAATCATGAATATGATAATCTTTATTAATATTTCCACTAGATATTTCTTTAGGGTAGATACTGTGAAGCCAGTAATTTGATTGAACCGTTGTAGAAATGTAATTATTTAAACCTTGCCAAGAGTAAGCCATATTGCTGTTCTCGTTCACTTGCCAATCAAGTCTATCAATATAGTCTTTAACTAAAGTATTTGCATCAATCAGTGATTTAATATTTCTAACCTGATGTTTTAAATCTATAAAAAGCTTATAGGCAATAGAAGTCTTAGTATGCCCCATATCTATTAGAATTTGAGCTACAATTTCTGCAATATCGCTACTTCGAACGTACTTTTTTCCTTCATATTTCTCATTGATAATATTTACTACAACGTCTGCAATCTCTTCTGCTCTTTTTTTGTTTTTACCCCCGACACTATCGGCGGCTTTAAATATACCTCTAACGATGCTTGCTTTTTTAAATGGTACAAATGTACCATCTCTTTTCTTTACTAAAAAAGCCTTAACAGGAAGTTTTTTTTCTATTTTTTGGGCAGACATTTTTTATTGCAGTTAAATTAATTTTCAAGATTGTTAATCTCTTGTTTGACATCTTCTAAAGTTTCAAATTTCTTATATACAGATGCAAATCTAATGTATGCAAGCTTGTCTTTTTTCTTAAGCCATTCTAGTATCTTTAAACCAATGTCTTGAGTAGAAATAGGCTCTTCACTATTTAGTGCTTCTCTTTCTATCTCTTCAGCAAAATCCTGAATCTCTTCATTGTCTATCTCCTCATGATTGAGAGATTTCTTTACGCCCTTAATTATCTTTTGAATATCAAACTTTTCTAAAGAGCCATCCTTTTTTACAACATTTAGGTCGAGATTTTCCATCCTTTCATATGTTGTAAATCTTTTGCCACACCTAAGGCACTGTCTCCTTCTTCTTGTAGACATGTCTTCATTATTATCTCTTTTGTCCACTACTTTTGTAATTTCACATTCGCAAAATGGACATTTCATATTAAAAGTACAAGATATTGTATTACTGGTTCAACCTTACCCCAACAGGTTGTGGTGGTCAATAACTTATAGTTGACAGAAATTGAAGGTTTTTTGTTATATCCCTTTCTTACAACAGAAAGTAGTCCAGTAAAAAATACTACAAGGCCAATTACAGAATTTTGACAACTTGTAAGGTATCAATGTATTATTCTTAATTAAGTTGTAAATATATCTTCATGGTCATTACCCTAGAAGAGTTTTCTAAGCTAAGGGAGAATAAACTAAAAGACAAAAAGATAGTTTGTACCTCGGGTTTTTTTGATCCAATGCACCCTGGACATGCTTCATGTATTGCTGAATCTAAGAAGTTTGGCGATATATTAGTAGTTATTATAGATGGAGATGAAAGAGCTATCACAAAAAAGGGGAAATCCTTTATGCCGGAAATGGATAGGGCAAGAGTTGTTGACTACATTAAAGGAGTTGATTATGTAGTTATATATAATAGTACTGAAAGAAATGACTGTGTTGAAGCTGTAGAAGCAATTAAGCCAAATGTTTTTACGAAAGGAGGAGATAGAGATGCAAGTAAGAATGTTCCCGAATTTGAGGTTGTGGAGAAGTATGGAGGTAGGGTGGAGTTTAATGTTGGAGATCCTAAAATGTGGTCAAGTTCTAACTATCTCCAAGAATGGGTAGATTTTGTAAATTCAACCAACAAGTCTTAATATCCTGAACCCTTCTTACCAGTTAAGTAGGAATATATAGAATTAGCGGCAACTGCTCCTTCTCCAACAGCTGTTACAACTTGCTTAAAGAAATTAGAATTTGTAGTACAATCCCCAGCTGCCCATATACCCTCAATGCTTGTTTTTTGTTCTCCATCAACCTTTATATAATGGTGTTCATCAACATCAATATTTAGTTTTACGGGGAGAGTAATGTTTGGTTCACTTCCAATTTCTACAAATATACCGTCAACATCAAGATACTCCGAGTTGTTAAATGGTTTTGTGAGTTTAACGCGCTCCAATCTATTTTCACCTTCCAAATCAGTTACTAAGGTCTGATATATTACTTGAATATTTTCCTTGTTAAGTGCTTGCTCCGCCCATGTTGGATCTCCTCTTAATTCAGTCCCACGATAGATAATATATACTGTTTTAGCTACATCTGAAAGCATCATAGCGGCCATAGTTGCTGCACTAGAACCTCCAATTACAGCAACAACCTTCTCCTTGTAAAACATAGAATCACATGTTGCACAATATGATAGACCTTTTCCAAGATACTCGTCTTCCTTGGGGATAGCTAACTTGTTCCTATCAGTTCCTGTTGCAAAAATTACTGTTTTTGCTAAATATTCTTCCTTCTCATCTGTAATTACTTTGAATATATCTTCTTCTTTTTTAATATCAACAACACTTTGTGGTAAATATTGAGCACCAAGATTTTGAGAATGCTTGAGCATCTTTTGACTTAATTCCATCCCTGAGATATCTTCTATCCCAGGATAGTTACATACCATATGAGCTTCGGATATTGTTCCTCCAGGGAGTTTACCGAAAACTACATTTTTAAGTTTGTATCTACTAGCATATATGCTTGCACTTAAACCAGCTGGTCCACTTCCTATTATTGCTACATCAAAAATTTCTTTATTCATATCATTGATTAAACACAGATTAATATCTGTATTTTATCATAGATTTGAAATTGAGGATGAAAGGGTTAGAAAGGTACCATATGTTTGTAAATGAGCAAAGGGCTCCATATGGTACCTTCTAAAGGTCTAATTTGTTTTTTTCTCAAGATGGAAACAATTTCCTTCCTGAATCCATTGATAATCAGAGCGAGCTCTGAGTGTTGCTGGTTCGCTTCCTAAACAAACTTCTTTTTTCGCATCTAATGCTAACTCCAGAGCCGAGCCCCATTCTCCCCATTCTGTCCAACAGATTGAGCGATTATTCAAATCACAACGTTGGGTAGAGTAGGAACCAATATAATTGGGATCTGGTTCAACCACGAAATCTATGTCAAGGTTATAGTGGGGAGCTTGATTGCCTCCACACGCACTAAGAATCCCAGCACAAAAGATTAGAATTGCGGATATAATGAATATATTTTTCATTTCATCTCCATTTTCTTCCCAAAAGGGAAATAGTATTTGTTTAATAACAGCAAACAAGCATCTAAGAGAATAAATGCTTATGTGCCGTTATCAAACTTTGGAGATTAATTAGACCTTTTTAATGAGCAGTTAGACTACTATTAATAGCCTATATTATTATA
>CAZGKK010000029.1:0-1207 GCA_964526165.1 uncultured Candidatus Saccharibacteria bacterium
GGGTGATTTACACCTAAGTCTCGGAAATATACTCGGAGCTACTTTGATCAACATTCTGTTCATTCCAGGGCTTGCTTCTCTCTTTGCACCTCTAAACTTCCAAAACTTTCTTCCCGGAGTAATCTTCCTAATTTTCGCTATTCTTCTTTTCTTCTTCCTCTCTATTTTAGGAAAAGAGTACTACATTACAAAAAGAGAAGGCTTTGCAATGCTTTTAGTCTATCTACTTTTTGTTGTTTCTCAATTTCTTTGATGCAAAAAAAGTCAACCCTATCAATACCCAAAACAGTATTAACCCTTGAGGAAGTGATACAAAGTAATGGTCAAACATCCCAATTGTAATTAGGGAAATCAAAATCAAGACATTTTCCAAAGTAAACCCTCTGAGATATTCTCTAAACAGAGCGTAGAGGAGGTAAAGGAAAGAAAGAAATCCGACTAGACCAAATTCAACAAAAAGCAAAACGAAGATATTGTGTACAGGTTGAAGAAGAAAAAGACCGTAAGTTGTTAAAGGAGCTCTTTCTCCCATGAACAAAACATATCTTCCCAAACCGGTTCCCTTCAAAAAATTTTCTTTAATCAAAGGAATTGAGCTTCTAAAAAGGTTCTGCCTGTCTAGAAAACTAGAATTATCAGCTGAAAAGAGCGAAAAGAATCTTTCAATTAGTAAAAACGGGTAGAAGGAGAACAATATTCTTTTCTTTCTTAACCAATTTAAACCAAGGATGAGAAAAGAAAAAACGAACAGAAGAATCGTAACTCTTGAAAAAGTTAGAACCAAGGAAAGAAAAGAGAAAATGATTGTTAGAAATGGGATAAGTTTGAATGTCTTTTTTAACTTTTTTAAAAGATATATCGAAACAAAAAATGCTAAAAGAAAAAAACCTGCAAGAATATTTGGGTGGGGAAAAGTACCATAAGCTCGCAATATCTGTCTTCCAGACAGGCTAATGAAGCTTGATCCCAAATTGAATACCGAGACTCTAGATTCGCCTAAGAATTGTAGCCCTAGAGAATTACCTCCTTGAAACTGAAAATATCCAACAACACTCTGAAAAAACACTGAGAACAAAATGAGAATTGAAATTGTTAAGTAGTTTTTCACTGTAACCTTGTATTTTTTAATACTCTCCAAAAAGATTACAAAAGCTACTAGGTAAGAAAAAAATCTTACTGAATTAAGTAAAACCAAAAAATCCTTAAA
>CAZGKK010000029.1:1307-6856 GCA_964526165.1 uncultured Candidatus Saccharibacteria bacterium
AGAAGAGAAACAAGTAGTTTCTTTTTTGAGAAATTGTTTTTTTGCATTAACCTATTTTAACATTGAGAGCTATTACTTAATAGGAGTGATGACAATTCTTCTGTCCATTCCCTCTCCAATACTTTCTGAAGTAATATCTTTAAATTTCAAGAGGGCAAGATGAACTATTCTTCTGTCGGATGGTTTCATTGGTGGTAACTCAATAGCTTCTCCTAAGATTCTTGCATTGTCTGCTTTTTCAAGCGCCATCTGCTCAAGCTTTTCATCTTTCTCTTTTCGATAACCTCCAACATCTACAAAAACTCTAAAATCGACTTCCTCGCCCAATTTCCTTCCCAAAATTATTTGCAAGATGAATTGAAGAGAGTCTAAGTGTCTTCCCCTGTTTCCAATCATATATCCTAACTCCTCGCCTTCGAAACTGACTTTAATATATTTCACTCCTTCCTCACCATCCTCTATGGATAGTTCTCTCTCGTTTTCAACCCCAAGAAGAGATGACAGAGTTTCTAACTCTTTCTCAACGATTTTATTTAATTCTTTATCTTTCATAAAGATAGTATTTTAACAATTTATTACAAAGTTATTTACCAATCCTTCTTCCTGTCTTTTCTTCCTATTGCTGAAAGGAGATTTTGTACTCCATCTTTTGTTTTGTCCCAATCTAATACAACATATTGAACGATCAAAGCAAAGGACTGTGCTACCCAATAAAGGCTTAAAAATGCTGGCATCCTAATAGCAAAAAGAATTGTCATTGCTGGGAGAATATAGTTGAATGATTTTGACATATTTTTCTGAAGAACATCTGGAGACAATTCCTGTTGTCCTTTTTTCTTTTCTTTCTTCTTAGGAGTTTCGGCTTGAGGATTTTGCATTAATTGGGTAAATTTCGTTGTAAGATATTGAGAGACACCTGCGAGAACAGCAAGTATCAAGAATATGATTCCCTCTTTGCTAAACTTTGTTGTGAGTTCAGAATATATATTTGTTAATTCTAAACCTAAGAAATTCGTATTTATTACAATTTCTTTTCCACCAGAAATCCACTGCTGAATAAAAGGGTAGATTCCTTCGGTATTACTTGCAGCAACATTTCTAATAACCTGATAAAGAACAATTATGATTAGTAGTTGAGGAATGAATGTCCCAAGACAACCCAAAGGATTGTATCCCGATGCTTTGTAAAGTTTTGTTTGCTCCTGAGTAAGCATTTGAGGATTGTTTGCATATTTTTTCTGTAATGCATCTAACTTAGGCTTTAAAGCCGCCATTTTCCTCGTCATGTTTGTTTGACTCTTTGTTAAAGGAAGAAGTGCTAATCTAAAAATTACGGCAAGAACTATAATTGCGAGACCAAGATTGTCTCCAAGAAGATGATAAAGAGAGAGTGCAACATTTATTATTGGGTTATACAGAACATTTGACCAAATCCAAGTAAACATTTTTCAATAACCACTTAATTAAAATAGTAATTCGGACTATAACACAAAAAACTTAATTAAGGAACAGGGTCATAGGTTCCTGCAGGTGTTTTGTAATTACACCTCAAAACTCTTTTTACAGCTAAGAACCCTCCTTTAAATAAGCCATATTTGTCAATTGATTCGTATCCGTATTCTGAACAAGTAGGAACAAATTTGCATACTCTGTAATTTGGTCTTAACTTTCCGTAAAGACCGTGATCTAAAGAGAAAATCTTCTGATACCATTTAATTAGACTTAAAACGATTCTCTTCATTTTTTAAAAACTTCTTTACTTGATCAAAAAATTCCTCTCTTAATTGTGAATAATCATCACAGAAAATAAAAGCAATATATTCAAAACTAACAGCTTTGTTTTCCAAATCCATTTCTTTTACCGCCTCCATAGAAATAGCCCTCAGCAACCTCGTCATTCTATGCCTTGTAACAGCATTACCTACTTTCTTACTAACAACAAATCCAAACAGTGGAGAATCCTTTCTGTTTGATTTGAATATGAGCATTCCAAACTTACCTCTAACCTTTAAACCATTTTTATACAAAAATTGAAAATCTTTAGCAGGTAATCTATATTTTTTTGGTAGCATATTCTTACTACTTAATGTTTTGTTTGTGCTTTTTTCTCAAGAGTTTGTACTCTTCAGAAACAGAAAGTTCTTTTCTGCCTTTAGCTCTTTTGGTTTTTAAAACCCGTCTTCCTCCAACAGTGCTGTTTCTTGCTCTGAAACCAAGTTTTTTAATTCTTCGCATGTTGTTAGGCTGATATGTTCTTTTCATATAATTTCTATTAAATGTGAAATCATGCTGATTATATAGGAAGCAAAAGTATTTAGCAAATTAATAAAATTCTCTCTAATATAATTAGAGTTTTTTCTACTGATATAAAAAAGGCTTGTATATTGACCTTTTTGAGTCCGGGAAAAAAGATATCCACATTTCCTCAAAAATGAATATAATGAGAAAGAGTCCCAATCGACCATTGACTGCCCCCCAAGTAAAACTGTTTTTAAGTTTAATTGTTTGGCTATGAACAAAGCTGACTTTGAAGGTTACTTCAAGAATATACAAGAAAATCAAGAAGGAGACACAGAGGAACTGTGGAAATTGACTAAAGAACATTTAAAATTAATGTTGGGAAACAGAGTCTTCCTCGGACTTTTTACAGGTGTATACATAGAGAATATTAGCAATGGAATTGTTCAGTTTTCCTGTGATACAGATTACAAAAGAGAGAAGATTTTAAGAGATTACAAAGCCTCCATTAAACAAGCCCTAAGAAAAGCAAGTGGGGTTAATTTTGAGATAGAAATGACTCTAAAGGAAAGTGCGAGGAATGCAAAGAAAGATAAGTATGAATATCACGATCCAAATGAAAGTGCTTCTTTGGATCTCTTTTCCTCTAGTCAGAAACAGAAAGAGAAATATATGAAAGGAGTGGAGGATTCAAACCTTAATCCTAGATACCTTTTCTCCAACTTCATAGTAGGGAAAAGTAATGAACTCGCAGAAGCTGTTGCTGAAGCTGTTTCAAATGATTTGGGGCATGCGTATAACCCAGTGTTTTTTTACGGTAATAGTGGCTTAGGAAAAACACATTTGATGCAGGCAATAGGAAACGAAGTCCTTAAACAGAACCCTTCTAAAAAAGTTGTTTATACTACAACTGAGACATTCTTAAATGAAATGGTAGATGCAATTAAAACAAAAAGAAATGAAGAATTTAGAAATAAGTACAGAACTGTAGACTTATTAATGATTGACGATGTACAGTTTGTTGAAATGTTTCCTAGAACTCAAGAAGAACTTTTTCATACTTTCAATGCACTTTACGATTCAAACAAGCAAATAATACTTGCTTCAGATAGACCTCCTAAAGAAATTAAGAATATCACAGAAAGACTTAGAACTAGATTCCAAGGAGGAATGGTTGCAGATATCCAACCTCCAGATTACGAGACTAGACTTGCAATTCTCCAACAATCATTGGAGGAAAAAAATCTAACAATACCAGAAGAATATTTAGAAATGATTGCTAAAAACATTGAAAGTAATATTCGAGAATTGGAGGGAGCACTTACAAAAGTTACATCTTTGTTCAGAATAGGGTTAAATCCTAAAGAAGAAGATATTGCTAAAATTCTTCAAGTAGATTTAGATTCTAAAAGAAAGAAAATTACTTCAAGCAAGGTAATTTCTACCGTTGGCGAGATTTTTGAAGTAAAACCTTCTGAGATAAAAGGTAATCGTCGAACAGCATATGTAGCTCAGTGTAGACAAGTTGTAATGTACATTTTACGTAAAGAATTACAACTTCCTTTGGAAAGAGTAGCAAGAGAAGTTAACAGGAAAGATCACACAACGGTCCTTCATGCATATGAAAAAATTGAACAAAAGATGGAAAAGGATAGCCGCTTTGGTGAAAAAGTTGAGAAATGCATTCAGCTTTTGAGGGAGTAGCTCTGTGGATAACACTGTGAATAACTCAAGGATAATTTCCTTGAGTTTTCTCTTTCCAAACCCCTTGAAAAGGTCGTAAGTTCGTTAAAAGCCTTTGCTACTAGGAAATACTAAGGATATATATATCCACAAGAAATTTAAAGTTGCACCAAGTTATCCAAAAAAACCATCCACAATTACAAATGTTTTCATATAAGTGTTTCTTTTTAAAGAGAAGGACAAACAGCAGTTTAAGATATCCACCGATATCTTTTCTCCAGAAAACTTTTAACTAAAACAGTTTTTCACTCTAGGAACTATACTTGTCTACATATCCATATTGCCTACTACTTTTTCTAATGAATTTAATCAAAAAAGAATATATTAGATACACATGTGGAGAATTTCCTGTATAATTGGATATTAGAGTTAAATAAGAAAAACTACCCATTATTTAAAATAAGATATTGAAAATATGAAATTTTCTTGTAATCAGGATACATTCTCAAAATATTTAAACATTGTAAGTAGGGTTGTTACATCTAAACCAGGGTTGCCAATATTAAGCAATGTTTTTTTTGAAACAGACAGTGGAAAATTGACAATGAAAACAACAGATTTAGAATTGAGTATTACTACATGGATAGGAGCAGATATACAGGAAGATGGGATGATTACAGCACCTGCTAAGCAGTTGTCTGAATTTGTTACTTCTATTCCAGAAGAGAAAGTTGATATAGAAATTGTTAAGCAGAATTTCAATATTTCTACTTCAAACAATACAGCTAGTTTCAATACAATGCCTTCTGAAGATTTCCCTAATATTCCTGCAGTTGGAAAAAAGAAATATGATTTCCGAATTAAGAAGGTAGATATAGTTCAAGCAGTAAATCGAGTAGCTTTTGCGGCTGCTAGCGATGATATAAAGCCTGTTTTAACAGGAGTTAAGGTTGAGTTTGAAGATGATACTGTCTCTTTTGTAGCAACAGATGGGTACAGGCTTTCTAAGCAGAGTATTAGAATTGAAAAAGGTAGTGGAAAGAAGAATTTTTTAGTTCCAGTTAGAGCTTTCTCTGAATTAACATATATCATCTCAGAGTTGGATACAGACGAAGAGTGGGTAAATATATATTTGTTAGAGGATAGGAATCAGGTTCTTTTCAGGCTTTCAGATGTTGATTTGGTCTCAAGATTAATAGATGGTGAATATCCAGAGTACAAGCAAATAATACCAACTGGGTTTGAGACTAAGGGTATGATTAAAAGAGATGATTTTCTTAATTCTTTGAAAGTAGTAAATATCATTGCAAGGTCAGTTTTAGGTAACAAAATGGTTTTGGATATTAATGCAAAGGAAAACAAGATTACGTTGTCTGCAATTCAGAGTGATTTAGGAAAGAATCAGAGTATTTTTGAAGGGAAGATAGATGGGAATAATGTGAAGATTGCTTTTAGTGCAAAGCTATTAACAGATATTCTTAATCATTTAGATTCGGAAAATCTAGTTTTTGAGTGTACAGATCCTGTAAAACCAGGAGTGTTTAAGATTGAAGGAGAAGAGGATTTTGTACACCTTGTTATGCCTATGATGCTTTAGGTTTTCTGTCTCTAATTAAAGCATTCTCTTA
>CAZGKK010000030.1:0-6794 GCA_964526165.1 uncultured Candidatus Saccharibacteria bacterium
AAATCCCAAATGATGATACCGCTTTTTACTGGAATGCAATGATTAGAAGTAAGGGAACATTCAAGGGAAGAGAGGTTTATATCCCAACTTACAACGATGCAGTAGAAAACAAAGATTTTGTAAGTACTCATGTGTCTTTTTACAAACAACAGTACAGATGGGGTTGGGGGAAAATTCCATTTCCAATTACACTATCTATCATACTAAAAAGAGGTAGTGGAATATCAGCTTTTAAAAAGATTAATATGATTAAGGCAATTGTTGACCAGATGTGGCTTTTCACTATTGTCTTTGTTCTTACATTTGGATTAATGATAGTTTCTTCGATAAATCCTGGATATAAATATACGGTTTTTGCATATAACCTTCCGAAAATTTTAAGCATTGTTTTTTCAATTGCGATGCTTACAAACATATGGTCGGTATTCTTGAGAAGAAAGATTTCTGCAATACCAAAAAATTGGAAATGGTGGAGAAATTTATTAGATATTGGAGAGACATATCTTATTTCAATCAACATGTTAACTTTTAACTTTATTCCCCATGTGCAAGCGTTAACGGAGATGATGTTTGGGAAAGGTAAGTTTAAAAGAAATTTCTACATTACTGAAAAAGTAAGAAAAGAAAAGCTTCCAGAAAAAAATTAGGATTTCATCAAATTTTAACCTTTGTAGAATAATATTTTCCTAATTAAATTTTGAAGATTTTTTCTATGAAGTACATCTTCCTTTCTGTTTTCTTTGTTGTTTTCTTTTGTTCACCTGCTTTTGCAGATGGTTTTTCAGATAGTGGGGATAGTAGTCAGAGTTCTTTTTACAATACCATTTCATATGTAATCGATAGGGGGGAATTGCCATTGATTACAGAAGGAGAAAATTCTCTTTCATATGATCAGGGAAGCATATATGGGAAAGAATTTCCATTGATAGGGAACGAAATATTTTCAATCTTCTTTTACAATGGTTACTGGAGAGAGAATGGTGTAAACGAAGGAACATATGTATCAGCTCCCCCAGGTGGGACTGTCAAAATTGTATATCAATATTGGAATAATGCAGGGCACCTAGTAGATATACCTGAAGTAATCCTTGCATATTCTAGAAACAATTTAGATCCTTCCTACTTCAAATATTTTGCCGATTTTACATTTGGGGAACCGCTCTCTACCGCTCTTCCGATATATTTTGGAGGTACTAGTTATTTACGAAGTGGGATACTTTGTCTTTACAATGGAGTGGGTGTAATTGGAAATGGGGAGTATGGATTTAAAATTTTAGATGAAGTTAAGTTAAGACAACCAATTCATATTAAATCAATTTATACGGAAGAGTTTGAAGATGGTGTCAAAATTACCGTAAGAGTAAATAACGAAAGCAATGATGAGTTGAATAATCTTGTAATAAAGCAGGGTGACTGGTCTGAAGACTTTTCACTCGCACAGTTCGAAGAAAAAGAATTGACCTATATTCTTCAAAGAGAACTCGAGGTGGGAGTTGAAACTGACTTAGGATTTTTTCAAATTCAGAATAATTCAACCGCTAGGCGATGCTCTGTGGTAGGGAGTAATTTTAGTTCCGCATTTGAACCGGAATCGATTTCAACTTTCTCTTTCAGAGATGATGGTGGATGGGTTAATGGAGCATCTATAGGGCCTTCACAGGAGAGCTTCTGTATTGAGAGAATACCTTATACACTTTCATCCTCAAAAATAGTATTTACTAAAAGAGAAGGAAATGAGCAGAATGAAATCTCAGAAGTAGAAACCCCGACAATTGAGGAAGGTCAGGTATTGGGTTCAAACACAGCAGAATTTGAACTTCCTAAAACAGGTTTTTTTGCTTGGAATATTCTTTTAGGAAGCGTTGTTCTTCTTGTTCTTGATGTATTTCTTTGGTATTCTGTTTTAAGGAAAAGAAAATATGAAGAATCAAATATATTTGCCAAATTATGTACAAAAAGTAGGAAGAATCCTTCTAAAGGAAGGTTATGAATGTTACTTGGTAGGAGGGGCTGTAAGAGATATTGTAATTGGGAAAAAACCTCATGACTATGATCTGGCAACAGATGCTCTTCCCGATGAAATGTTGAATATGTTTCCAAAGTCAGTTTCAACCGGTGCAAAATTTGGAACAATAATGGTTCTTGTCCAAGATGAACAAGGGGAGACCTATGAGGTTGAGGTGACCACTTTTAGGTGTGAGGCTGGATATGTTGATGGAAGATGGCCCTCAAGTGTTACTTTTGTTGAAGATATTAACAGGGATTTAGGAAGGAGAGATTTTACATTTAATGCGATGGCCGTTGATTTCTCCAAATTAAATCTAGATGATGGAGTAGAGGAAAAAGAAGTTGAAATTTATGACCCTTTTGGTGGGATTGATGATATAAAGAAAAAAGTAGTCAGAGCAGTTGGGACTGCAATCGAGAGATTTAAGGAGGATGGGTTAAGGTCCTTTAAAGCTTGTCGTATGGCTTCCCAGTTTGGATTCACTATAGATCCTCAAACGATGGATGCGATAAAAGAATCTGTTTTAGTGGCAGAAAGCATTTCAATGGAAAGAATTAGAGATGAATTTATGAAAATGCTTATGAATTCTCCCAAACCATCTGTAGGTATAGAGCTAATGAGGGAGGCTGGATTGTTACAAATTTTTCTTCCTGAACTTCTTGAGGGTTATGGGGTAGAGCAAAAGCTTTACCATGCGGATGATGTCTATCACCATGCAATAAAAACTTGTGATTCAGCAGAAGACTCAGTTAAGTTGGCTGCTTTACTTCATGACATTGCAAAACCTAGAACAGATATGGGAAATGGTCATTTTTACGGTCATGACAGAATGGGTGCAGATATCGCAGAAAAGATAATGAAAAGAATGAAATTTCCTAAAGCGGAAATCGAAAGAACAAAAAAATTAATAATTAACCATATGTTTTTCTATCCCCATATTGAAGAGGGAATGAGTGATGAAGAAAAAGGGAATATAGAACAACACAAGTGGTCAGATTCTGCTGTTAGAAGATTCATTCAACGGGTCGGTGAGGAAAATATCGATGATCTTTTCAAACTGAGAATGGCTGATGCACAATCAAATGCGTCAACTTCTTTTAAACCTGAGGAGATTACAATTCTTCAGAAAAGAATATCTGAAATTAGACACCAAGATATGGCCTTGAAGATTACTGATTTGAAAATAAACGGTGAGGACCTAGAAAAAGTTGGTATTCCCAAAGGTCCTCAAATGGGAATTCTTCTTAAGCAGCTATTAGATGCTGTAATAGAAGACCCTATGAAAAATAACAAAGAGAATTTAGAGAAATTGGCCTTAGAATTGAACAAAAGAAATTCATTAAAGTAGGCAGTTGTAATTACTCAATTCTCTCGATATAGTATATATGTATAACATTTACTACAAACTGCCTGATGACAATACAATTTCTTGGAGCTGCTAAAACTGTAACGGGTTCATGCTTCTATGTAAAGACTGACAACTCAAAATTTCTAGTCGATTGTGGGGCTTTTCAAGGTCCTTTTGAGTTAGAAAAAAGAAATTACGATCCGTTTCCATTTGATCCTGCAGAAATAGATTATGTTTTCCTAACACACGCACATTTCGACCACTGTGGAAGGATACCTGTACTGGTAAAGCAGGGTTTTAGAGGAAGAATCATCTGTACTCAACCGACAAGAGACCTCGCTAGGGTGATACTTCTTGATTCTGCAAATCTTCAGGAGGAAGAGTACAAGAGATGGGTAACAAAACCAAGAAATGACGAAGAAGCAAGGAAACCGCTTTTTACAGAACAGGATGTCGAGGAGTGTATGAAATATTTTGAAGTATACCCATACAGCACATCGGTAAACATCTCGCAGGAGGTTGAATTTAGGATGAGAGATGCAGGTCACATATTGGGTTCGGCAGTAATGGAATTTTGGATAAAGAACAACATGGGACGCTTAAGAAAGATTGTATTTTCAGGAGATATTGGTCAGCCAGGAGCAAGAATAGTGAGTGATCCTGATTTGGTTAGAGATGCTGACTATGTTGTTTGTGAATCCACATATGGGAACAGATTACACAAGGATAGGAATGAAACAGTTCTAGAGCTTCTAGGGGCACTTACAAGTGCTCAAAGAGAAGGAGGCAATGTTCTTATCCCTTCCTTTGCAATTGAGAGAACACAAGAGCTTTTGTACGAAATGAATCTTTTCATTGAAAATAGGTTAATCTCTAACCTTCCAATATACTTAGATAGTCCAATGGCTAGCAAAGCTACAGAAATTTTTAGACAGTATCCTGATTTCTATGACGAAGATGCAAAGAGGCTAATTCAAAAGGGAGACGATCCTTTTGATTTCCCGGGACTTACAAAAGTTGATTCTGCTGAGGAATCAAAAAGATTAATCTCCAAAAAAGGAGTTGTAATTATCGCAGGAAGTGGAATGTGTACAGGTGGAAGAATACTTCACCATTTGAAAAACAATATTGAGAATCCTAGAACTCATTTAGTAATAGTTGGGTATCAGGTTGGAGGGACATTGGGTAGAAAATTGGTGGACAGGGAGAAGGTTGTAAAAATAATGGGTCAAGACTATCAAAACAATGCAAAGATATATACTCTAAATGGTTTCTCTGGTCATGGGGATGAGAGAGACCTTCGTTACTGGTTAAGAAGTTTTGGGCATACGCCAAGAAGAATTTTCTTAGTACATGGAGATGAAGAAATTATTGACGATTTCGCAAAGGATTTACGATTGGAGATTAGTAATGATGTGTATATTCCAGAACATATGGAAGAAGTAAAATTAGATTAAAAAACATATGGGAAATTACCCTCAAATTGCAAAAATATATGAAGATATAAAAAATTTGAACATTCAGGGTGCTACCAATGTTGCAATTTCTACCTTTGAGGGAATGAAGATCTACATTGAATCCAGCAGGGTAGAAGAAAAGGGGGAGTTTTTTTCTGAACTTTTTGAAATCGGAAATCAACTTGCTCAAGCAAGAGACAACGAGCCACTAGCCAGAAATGGTGTAACATATATTAAACACTTTTTCGGACAGAAATTTTCTGTTTTACCAGAGCTTTCGGCCATGAAACAGGAGTTCACAAGGTTGTGTAATGAATATCTGGACATGATAGAGGATACAAAGGAAGAGTTGCTTGAGAAAAACACTCCCAATTTCTTAAATCTTGATAAAATATTGACCCATTGTCATTCTTCAACAGCTGTATCATTAATTAAATCAATTGGTAGGGGAGACAACAATTTTGAAGTAGTGTGTACAGAGACAAGACCTCGTTTTCAAGGAAGAAAAACCGCCCAGAGCTTAATTGATTCTAAGATAAAAACGACATTAATTGCAGATAGTGCTGCCGAATCATTTGCAATTGGGAGGGGTAGTGTACCAATAGATTCCGTTTTCATTGGATGTGATCAAATTACAGCTAAAGGGCATACTATAAACAAGATAGGGAGTTGGGGAATCGCAATGGCAGCACATTATGCTGGAAAGCCAGTATATGTTGTAACGCCACTCTTAAAAGTTGACCCTAATTCCTTCTTGGAATCTGTGAAGATTGAGGTTAGAGAATCAAAAGAGATTTGGGAAGATGCTCCTAAGGGTCTACATATGTTTAACCCTGCTTTCGAAATCGTAGATAATGTTTTAATAACAGCCTATTTAACAGAATTCGGAATGGTTTTACCAGCCAATGTTGAAAATGTCGTAAAAGCACATTATCCTTGGATTTTAGATAAATAATTTTTTATTATTCAAACATGTCAGTCTACTTAACTAGTAAAAATATTGATTTAGGAGAAAATGACGATTTTAATGTCATTCTTCACAGTAAGGACGCAGAAAGAATAGGGGTTAATGAAGGTGAGACTGTTTTAATTGGTTATGGAGAAATCGAACTTTATGCTGATGTAATAGAAACAGACACTAAGGTTCAGGAGGGTCAAATCGGTTTGTTTGAAGAGATATGGAAAGCATACAATATTCCTGATGATTCGTCGATTTTTGCTGATATACCAGAACCCAGTGAATCTTTAGGTGCAATTAGTAAAAAATTGCTTGGTCAGCCTCTCTCCAAGGGAGAATTGGAGTGTATTATGAAAGATATTGGCTCAAGGAAACTAAGAGAAACAGAGATTGCTTTTTTTGTATCTACTTTTTTTAATCCGGGTTTTAATGATGAGGAAATATTTTGGATGACAAAGGGAATGGCTGAGTCGGGAGATTCCATGAGCTTTAAGAATATACGTGAGGGTGAGGATGTAATAGCAGATAAGCATTCGATTGGGGGTGTTGCAGGGAAGGCAATTACACCAACGCTAATTCCGATTCTCGTTTCCGGAGGATTGGTCGTACCGAATACTTCAACTAGAGCAATAACATCTCCGGCTGGAACGACTGATATTCTTGAGGTTGTAATGCCAGTAGCTTTAACAAAAGAGAAGGTGTACGAAGTGGTTAAAAAAACTGGTGGCTGTATGTTCTGGGGTGGTTCCCTTGAGTTATCTCCTGCAGACGATGTCATTATCAATGTAGAAAGATCGCTTAGAATTCAGGAATTCCAAAAGGTTTTGGTAAGTATTGTTGCAAAGAAAATCTCAATGGGTGTTAACAGTATTTTAATTGATCTCCCTTACGGAAAGGGTTCAAAAGTAGAAACGGTTGATGATGTATCAATGTTGGACAAAGAATTCAGGAAACTATTTAAGAAATTTGGTATCAAGTGTGAAACGATAAAGAGATTGATTAAGGGACCTGATGGTAGGAGCA
>CAZGKK010000031.1:0-5445 GCA_964526165.1 uncultured Candidatus Saccharibacteria bacterium
GTAAGGATAGAAGTGGAATATTACAGAATGTTTTCAAAACCAATAATTACAATTTCAGAATCTGAGGAGGGAAGGGTGATTAATGTATTCAATGAAGGAGAATCAAGTGTAAATTTAAGTAAAATATATAAAATATTTTTAGATGATTTAAAACACTATACTCTCTCAAACTATTCTGAATTAGGAGGTTTTCAGGTAAATGTGTATTCAAGTAAAGAAAATATTGAAAAAATGCAAAATAATTTCTTTTTAGCAATTAATGAAACAGAAGTACAACCAGAGGTAATCGAAGATTTTCCTGAGAATCTATAAATAACAAATTAATAAAAAAGACCACCTTTCGGTGGTCTTTTCATTATCTTTTCAAAAAAGACTATGCTAATTCTACTGTAGCACCAATTTCTTCAAATTTTGCTTTTATAGCTTCTGCATCTTCTTTCTTAACTCCCTCTTTAACTGTTTGAGGAGCTTTGTCTACAAGATCCTTAGCTTCTTTTAATCCAAGCTCAGTAATCTCTCTGACAACTTTGATAGCACCAATCTTGTTAGCACCACCATCCTTAAGAACGATGTTGAACATTGTCTTCTCTTCCTCTGCTGGAGCTGCTTCTGCTGGAGCTGCTGCAACTGCTACTGGGGCTGCTGCTGATACTCCAAACTTGTCCTCCATAACTTTTACAGTGTCTGCAAGTTCCAATACAGACATTTTCTCAACAATCTCGAGTACCTTTTTACCATTTTCTGATAATTCTGGTAATGTTTTCTCTTCTGCCATTTTTGTAAATATTTTAAATTAAATAAAATTGTCTAATTAAGCTTTCTTTTCAGAAATGCCCTTAAGAACCATAGTTAAACCTCTAACATTGCCTGTTATGGCATTCATAAATCCAGTTAGTGGAGCAGACATACTGCCTAGTAATTGAGAAAGCAGAACTTCTCTTGAAGGGATATCTGCCAACTGCATAACTCTCTCTTCTGAAAGGAATTCTCCCTCAAAAACACCACCTTTAGCATCTAGTAATTTGTTTTCCTTCTGAATCTGTTTGAGTAACTTTGCTGGACCTGTTGGGTCTTGCTCGAAGTAGATTAGTGCAGTAGGGCCATCCAATTCTTGTGTTTGTAAGGGTTGTTCTGTTTCCTGCAATGCTACCTTGAAGATACTATTCTTTACAACTGCAAAGTTGGCATCAACATCTTTTAACTGTACTTTTAATTTTGTTACAGTAGTGGTGTCAATTTTATCTGAGTTTACTAAAAGATATCCAGATTTGTTTTTCAAAATCTCCTTATATTTCTCAAGCAACTCTGTTTTCTCTAAACGAGTTTTTGGCATATGCGTATATATTTAATTAATTTGAATGTATATTTATCTCGCAAGGATTTACTTTTGGACCTTGTTTCTTAGATAAATGACAAGTTTAATTATATATGAAGATGTAGGGTAGGTCAAGGGATCGTTAAGGAAAAAGATTATTCTATTGAAACTGTTATACCTTGGTACCAATCGAGAGTATCTTTTATTGTTTCAACCAAGTTTCTAGTTTGGAAACCCAATTCTTTAATTGCTTTACTACTGTCTATCATGTAATTTGAGTTTAGGACATCAAAGGAGTACTTTGTTAGTAGGGGTTTCTTGTTAAATACCTTGTAAAAAATCTCTGCAAGGGGAACTACAAGCTTCACTATATTTTTCGGAACCTTTACTCTAGGCCCCGCAGTGTCCGTTAGGTTTGAAAGTGTAGTAAAAAGCTGCTGGATAGAAATATCATTACCCCCTAGTAAGTAGTCTTCTCCTTTTCTCCCTTTTTCGAGTGCAGAAACTATTCCCTTTGCCACATCTCTCACATCAACAAAGTTGTATCCACCATCAACATAGAAAAATTTTGAATAGTTTGGAGCTTCTCTAATCAAAGTCCCCATCTCTGAATTTTTAAAATCGTACGGGCCGATGACTCCAGAAGGGTAGACGATAACAGCATCTAATCCTTTTTTGACAGCTTCTAGAACTATTTCTGTTGCTTTTACTTTTGTTTTAGCATACTCACCCAATACATTTTTTACTTTAGCTATTCTCTCTATTATTGGAATACCCTTTCTTGGCTCATGTAGGGCGTGTATAGAGCTCGTATATACCAATCGTTTAACCTCAGCCTCGAGGCAGGCTTCTGTAACAAATTTTGTTCCTTGAACATTTACATCGTAAAGAAGATTCTTCTTAGTAGGGACAATAGAGATAAGTCCAGCTAGGTGGCAAACATAATCAGCATTTTTGAAAGTTGAAAGAAGAAACTCTTTATCTCTAATATCACCTTGAAAAAATTTAACAGGTAGACCAGATATTGCTGGGTCAGAAGAGGGATCTCGATCAATTATACCTACTTCATACCCCCTTTTTAAAAGTAGCCTTGCTAAGACATTCCCAATATGTCCACTTCCGCCAGTGATTATGACCATTGCTACATTATATGACCTTGTTTGAAGTAGTCAAATTGTTTCTTTACTCCCTACTGTAGGCAATTTTTACACTTGGTCCCATTGTAGGTGCTAAGTGCATTCTTTGAATAGAAAGTTCAGGTGTTTTTCCTAATACTTCAGAAATTGCTAATACTGCTGAATGTATATTCTCAATAATCTTCTCATCCTCTAAATCAATTTTACCTACACTCATATGAATTACACCTGACAAATCAGATGCAAATGTCTGTTTACCTTTTTTGTATTCAGCTACTGCTGATGCAATATCGTCTGTAACCGTCCCATTCTTTGGATTTGGCATTAAACCCTTAGGTCCAAGCTCTTTTCCAAGAACAGCAATCTTTGCCATAACTGATGGAGTAGCGATAGCAACATCAAATTCTATTTTCCCTTCTTTTACATCTTTGGTGATACTCTCAATCCCAACAAAATCAGCGCCTGCTTCCTTTGCTTTTGCCTCCATATCTGGAGTACAAAAAACTGCAACTTTAACTGTCTTCTTGCTTGAAGAGTGTGGTAAAGAGACAGCACCTTTGAGTGACTTAGGATCTTTGTTCTTTGGAAGTTTTAAATCAACATGAAGTTCAATACTTCCAACAAACTTAGAGTAGGAGAGTTCTTTAACTTTCTTTACACCATCTTTGAGGTTGTAAGAAATACTCTTGTCTAAATTTTTTGCAATTTTTGTATATTTTTTTCCTCTTTTCATATTCTTTTAGTAGTTATTTAATATCAGTCTCAATACCCATTTGTTTTGCTGTACCAGCAATAATCTTTGCAGCTTGCTCTGGATCAGATGTGTTAAGATCAGGCATTTTAATCTCCACAATTTTTGCAATCTGCTCTTTTGTTAACTTCCCAACTTTCTCTAAGTTTGGTTTTGCAGAACCCTTTTTTATTTTCAATTCTCTTCGAATCAATTCTGAAGTAGGTGGGGTCTTTGTAATGAAAGTAAAAGTTCTATCTTCGTAGATTGTAATGATTACTGGTGTTAAAATGCCGTTGTTTTCTCTGGTCTGTTCGTTAAACTGAGTACAGAATTCTCCTGCATTGATGCCGTAAGGGGCTAGGGTAGGTCCTATAGGAGGAGCCATTGTAGCCATTCCTGCTGGTATTGTAATTTTGATAACTTTTTTTATTGGTTTTGCCATATATTTTTATTTATTAACTAAAGCTTTGTTACTTGAGTAAGCTCCAATTCTACTGGGGCTTCTCTACCTAAGAATGAGATGAGGACTTTTATCTTACCCTTAGTTGTATCAATTTCCTCAACACTACCGATGAAATCAGCAAAAGCTCCTTCAGTAATTTTTACTGCTTCACCAACACCGAATGATGTTTGGAATGAAGGCTGCTCAACTTCCATAAACTTAGTGATAGCTTGAACTTCGGATTCCGCAAGAGGTTTTGGATATCTATCTGTCTTAACAAATCCTCTTACTCCTTCTGTATTCTGAACCAAATCCCATGTCTTTGTATCTAATTCCATTTTGATTAGGATATACCCAGGAAAAATCTTTTCTTCTTTTACTTCCTGTTTACCCTTTTTTACAAAAATCTTTTTTTGAACAGGGACCAAGATATCAACAATTTCATCTTGCATTCCTGTCGCTTCAGCTCTCTGTTTCAATTCTTTCTGAATACTGTTTTCATATCCATTTCTAATATTCAATACATACCATTTTGCATTAGGATTCTCCTTCTTTGGAGCTTCTTTAATTTTTTTCTTACTTACTTTCTTCTTTGTAATTACTTTCTTTGTAACTTTTTTCTTTTTTTCTTCCATTTGTTTCTAATTAAATATTAAGGAACCAATCTCTTACTTTTGCAAAACCTAAGTCGAGGAAGAGCATCATAAGGGAAAGAATCCCAGCTATAGCCAACACGTAGAGTGTCATTGTAAAGACCTCTTTCTTGGTTGGCCAAGTAGTATTCTTTAGTTCATTTATTATTTTCTTAAATAAATTCATTTGTTAAATTACTTTATTAATTAACATTTGGCAGGCCCACACCGACTCGAACGGTGAACTACGGTTTTGGAGACCGCTGTTTTACCGATTGAAACTATGGGCCCTGTACGGTAAAGAGCAATTTTTATTTAACTTTTGTCTCCTTATGTGCTGTATGTTCACCACATACTCCACAAAACTTTTTTAACTCTAATTTATCCTTAACATTTTTTGTTTTAAATAGAGTGTAGTTCTTACTTCCGCATTTTGTACATTTTAGAGCAATAATGTCTCTTTTTATTTTTGCCATTTCCTGAACAAAGACTAAATTAGAATATATTAATATGGGAAATACTAGGGTATTATATTGGAAAACAGTCAAGAGGTCAAATATTATGTGCAATAATTACCAAATTCCCAAGTTCTTTTTTTCTTTGATTACTTCTTCTGTTTCAATTGGGCCGTGATAAGTGAAATCGTCTCTGTCAAGATAATAGTTTTCAGGATGATCAAGGATAAAATCTACTTTCTTGTATGCATTTAAGAGCCATGAATATATTGAGTAGGGTTTAGAGTGGGGGATATCTGTTTGAATCTCTCGAATGGAACTATCTCTGTTAATAAGAATAGCAACAAACTCCTGTTTGTTTGTTTTGTTGTTAAATATTGTAATTTTATTGTACTGTTCGAATTCAGTACTCCCTGAAGCATATTGTGGCTGTTGTCCTCCAAAAAGTCCATAAGTGAGAGTAATTCCAGTAGGCTGATTTGAGTTATTGATTATCGAAACTGTGCCACCATATTGGTCAAATTCTTCAAGGTTTCCAAATATAGAACTCATAATTGATGATAAATGAGGAACGGATTCTTCTATTAAGTCTTTTTCTTTCTCTAAGACATTTACAGTATTTTCAACGTTGTGCCATTCAGAAGACATGCTTTGTTACCTTTTTAAATTAGGGGGCAAGTGGAGCTGGATCTGAGAGTCGAACTCAGGACCTCATTCTTACCAAGAATGTGC
>CAZGKK010000032.1:0-5202 GCA_964526165.1 uncultured Candidatus Saccharibacteria bacterium
CCGCATAGATAGATAACCATCGTTATACAGAATCCGGCTTATTATGTACTTATACTTTTTAATCTATAATAAATAATTAAATGCTTCCTGAGTACGAATCAGAATCCAATGAGCAGAATTCTTTGGAAATTAGAAGGAATAACATTGCTTTCTCTATTGCTTTCGAACTTAAGGATGGGAAGATTACTACGGACAATGTATCGAGAGAAAATGGTTTGTCTGGATTAGATTCGGTTTGTATCTACTTCGCACACGCTTTGTCACTTTCGCCTGAAGAATTTAGGACTCTTGTTTTACAACATTACAAAACATATGGTCAGTACTTTTCGCAAGATGATACTCCAGTTGAGGAAGATTACGAAGAAGAAGAAATTGATTATTCCACAACACATGATATTGAAAATGATGATAAAGAAACTGTTAAATCCATTGCAATGATGATAAGAATAGGTTTGGTTGCTGATGATGTGAAATCTTTGCTAAATGGGAGGACACCTTTGGAGCAACTAATAAGTTACATGTTTTGGTCATACGATGACGAGGAGATAAGGGAATACAAACTTGAAATTTTAGGGGCTCTTAGTGATTTTGCTGGGGGCTACTATCTTAGGTCCGGAACTTTTGGAGTAGAATCGAGGTTAATTCTTGGAGATAAGTCGTCCAACTCCATTTAAAAATTCTTTTGCATTAATTTTGTTTTTACCCTCAATTTGAAATTCTATTAGTTTAAGGCAAATTCCTTTCTCTTTTGTAGAGATAAACACATCCTTTTCATTAGACCAAAGCTCACCTGCTTTTTTGTCATTATTAACATTACATATTTCAGCTTTAAATATCTTAACAACCCTGTTTGAGATATTTTTTATCTTACTTGCTGGAAGTTTTGTCCATGCAACAGGCCAAGGTAGAAAGGCTCTCACCATTCTCTCTATATATTCTGGTTCATACTTGTCCCAAAGTATTTCTGCTTTCTCTTTTGAAATGTCTTTCTGCCAACAGTAAGTAGCTAAAGACTCATCTTGCTTGATTGGGGTTATCTCTCCATTAATCCAATTTAATAGTAGGGGGATTAAGATTTCAGCACTTTTCTTCACCAAACGCTCTCTTAAAGAAGAGTTTGTATCTTCATTTTTTATCTCTTCTGTATATATCTCTAAAACATCTCCCTCGTCCAATCCCTCACTCATTAACATAATTGAAATACCTGTTTTCTTCTTACCATCTAAGATAGCTTTTTGAATAGGTACTGCCCCTCTGTATTTAGGAAGAATTGAAAAGTGAATATTTATACAACTGTATTTAGGATAATCAAGAAAAGACTTAGGAACAATTTCACCATAAGCTTTGCATACAACAATCTCTGGATTGTATTTTTCTGCAATTTCTAAATATCTTTCCTCCCTTTTTTCTGTATGTTCTACAGGAATTTCATTTTCCATCGCAAAAACCTTCACTTCTGAAGGAGTGAGTATCTGCTTTCTACCAACAGGCTTATCTGGAGTTGTGATAACTGCAACGACTTTAAACTCTTTGCTCTCGTGTAGAGCTTTAAGAGTCTCAACGGATTCCCATCCTGTTCCTAAAAATATTGTTTTTACTTTATCCATAATGAATATTCTACTATAATACACAGAATATGAAAATGTCAGATTTCAAATACAATTTACCTGAAGAGAGAATCGCAAAATTCCCACCAGATAAAAGAGGTAATACGAGACTCCTTGTGTTAGATAGAAAAACTGGAGGGATTGTCCATGAGAAGTACAGTCATTGTATTAAATATCTCAATAAGGGAGATGTGATTGTTCTTAACGAAACCAAAGTAGAAAAACGAAGGGCATTTTTTTTAGATAAGAAAGAAAGAGATCATGAGGTTTTGTTTCTTAATCCCCAAGATTCAAATTGGCTTTGTTTAATAAGGAAGAGTAAGTATATAAGTGAGGGAGATATCTTAAAAAACAAAGATGATGATAATATCCAAATTAAAATAATAAAAAAGTTTGAAAATGGTATTTTAGTTAAAATTCAATCTGAGTATAGAGCTAAAGAAATATTTGAAAAAGTCGGACATACACCGATTCCACCGTACATGAAGAGATTAGATGAGAAAAACGATTACAAAAGATACAACACAATCTTCTCAAATGTTACTGGTTCTGTTGCAGCTCCAACAGCAAGTTTAAATTTAACTGAAGACACCTTGAAAAGGATAGAGGAAAAGGGAGTTGATATTGTTAAGGTAGAATTAAAAGTAGGCTGGGGGACCTTTGCTCCAATACGGGAAGTGGATATTGAAGAGCATAAAATTCATGAAGAGGAAATATCTCTGTCTGAAGAGAGTGCAGAGAAAATAAATACGGCAATTAGAGAGGGTGGTGAGGTTTGGGCTTTTGGGACAACCGTCGCAAGACTGCTGGAAAGTTGTGCGACAGTAGAGGGGTTTGTTCAGCAATTCAAAGGCTATACCAATTTATACATATATCCTGGGTACAAATGGAAGGTAGTTAAACATTTAGTGACGAATTTCCATATGCCTGATTCGTCTTTGATCCTTCTAGTATCATCATTTGCTGGGAAAGAATTAATAAAAAAAGCGTACAAAGAAGCTTTAGATAAAGGATATATGTTTCTTAGTTACGGAGATAGCATGCTAATTATTTAATTATTCTTAAAAGCAGAAAAAACAATCTTGGTTTTCCATCTTTTATTGCCAATTTTAATAATTTTTTTTAGATGGGAGAAGTAATCCTCCTGGGATAGTAGTAATTCTTTCTCGATTTTAAGCCCAGCCTTATTAAATATTTCATGATACATATCTATTGATGCAAAATTGACAATTTCTTGTGATTCTCGGTATAAACTCTCAAAACCCCAAGTATATTTGTTTAAGAATTCCCTAACTTCATGCCAGGGTCCAGTAATTTGGCCGTCTTGTATTGATAAGTTATTTGGAAAAGGACTCAGCTTCCTGTACTCCTCTAGAAATATTTTCCCTTCTTTTGGATTATTAAGTTCGTATGTCTCCAGTTCATCAGAATTATCGACAGATTTTGTATCAAGGATTCCATCTCGAATGAGAAACTTTCCATTCGTTTCTAAATACTGTGATAATTTTTTTAAGAGTTCTATAACAGAATCGAATCTATTTTCGTATGAATATATCTCATGCAATACAGAGTTCAGAATTATATAGTCAAAAAGTTTGTTCTCCTTAATGAAGGACTCAAGTTCTTCAAAGTTTAGAAGGAATATTCCGTTCGGATGTTTTTCTTTTGCTCTTTCAATCATAAATTTTGATTTGTCAAAACCCACCAGTGTCGAGTTTGGATACAGAGAATTCAAATAAGCAAAAATCCCCCCAGAGCCACACCCAAAATCAAGAATAGTTAAATTCTCTTGCATCTTTTGCCCCATAAAGTCAAAGAGGACTAATTTGTCATCGATATTCTTTTCCATTCTCTTCGCATATTGTTCTTGATTTCCCATTGTGTTCCTTTATATCTTGCTTTCTTTCTTTTTGTCAAATGTGTTGTATAATAAGCAACATGAATAATGGCTTTGATACTAAAGATTTTGGCAAAGAATTTCTTTTTCTACCCGATGCGACAAGAGGGGCTGTTAGAGCTTTAACCTCTGAACAATTGGTAGAAACTGGTACAAAAGGTATTGTTACTAATACCCTTCATTTGTTAATGAATCCCGGTTTCGAAAAAATTAAACAACTAGGAGGTATTAAAAAGTTCATGAATTGGCAAGGAATGGTTCTTACTGATTCTGGTGGTTTTCAAGTTTTTTCTTTAATACATTCAAAAAAATGGAAAGGAGTAGTTCACGATAATGGTGCAACTTTTAAAGCTCCTAATACTGGAGATATGTATGAACTTACCCCAGAGAGTTCGATTGATATGCAGATCGCGATAGGGTCTGATGTATTAGTGACTTTGGATGATTGCAGGAAAGCGGAAATTGAGAGAGGAGAGGCAGAGGATTCTGTGAAGAGGACTGTGGAATGGGCAAAAAGGTGTAAGAAACATTTTGAACAAGTATATGGAGGAACAGAAGAAACAGGAAAACTTTTAAGTTGTGTAGTACAAGGGGCTAATTTTCTTGATTTAAGAAAGAGATGTGCACAGGAATTATGCGAAATAGGTTTTGATGGTTACAACTTTGGTGGATATGTCATTGCTGAAAATGGGGAGTTGGTTTTAGATGAAATGAGGGTAGTAATTGAAAATACACCCGAAGGGAAGTTTAAATATGCCATGGGTGTTGGGAAGCCGGCTGATATAAAAATGGTTGCGAAATTAGGTTACAAGGTTTTTGATACAGTACTTGTAACAAGAAATGCAAGACATGGGACTTTGTATTCAGATGATACCAAGGATGGTGTTCTTAGAATAACTAATGCTGAATATGCACTAGATGAGAAACCAATAGATTCCCACTGTGATTGCTATACCTGTCAAAACCACAGTAGGGCTTACATCCATCACTTAATCAAGGTTGGTGAAATAAGCGGACTTACCCTCGCAACGACACATAATCTAAGATACTATCAACGGATAATTCAGAAATTGAATGAAGAATCTTAACCTGTCCCAACTCTGTCCCTCAAAATTTACTCCAAGGATAGTCCCTTGCCTTTTTCACAAGACCCTTTCTTACCGGGTTGTTTCGTAAATAGGTTTGTGCCTGAGTCAAATCCCTTTTGTAATATAGAATGTTCGCATTGTAGCGATTTTGAAAAACATGCCCAACCCTGCTGTACTTTTTGTTAAAACGAATTGCATAACTAACACCCACTTTCTGCATTAGCTTCGAAAGGAGTTTTGGATTACGACCAGTTTTAACAATAAGATGAAAATGATTATCCATAATACAAAACGAAGTTAATTTCAGATCAGTATTCTTAATATTCTTAAAGAGTAAATGAATAAGAAACTTTTTGTCGTCGGCATTTTTTAAGACATCTTCTTTGTTATTTCCTCTATTGTAGATGTGATAGAAGAAATTTGGTTTATAATTTCTTGCTGTTCTAGGCATTTTAAAATGATATCTTGAGGTTATGAACTTTAGATAAACGGGGAATTTGGGGACAGAGCTGGGACAGGTTTAGGAAGCAGGGAAGGATGTTGAGGTGAGTGAGAAAACATGATATGATTACGTAATCCTTGTAGCAAAAAGGTTTTAGGAAAAGAAATT
>CAZGKK010000033.1:0-4608 GCA_964526165.1 uncultured Candidatus Saccharibacteria bacterium
ATAACATGAGCAGGAGGCTCCTCAAGGGTCTTTAAAAGAGCGTTAAAAGCCTCAGTGGTCAACATATGAACCTCATCAATGATATAAACCTTAAAATTCCCCTCACTTGGAGAAAATTCAATTTTTTCTTTTAATTCTCTAATTTGGTCAATACCCCTATTGGAAGCAGCATCAATCTCCATCAAATCTAAAAAAGTCCCATTTGCAATGGCTTTACAATGCTCACACTCTAGGCAAGGATTCCCATCTTTCTGCGGATTTAAACAATTAATGGCTTTTGCCAAAATCCTCGCTGTGGAGGTCTTTCCTGTTCCCCTAGAACCCACAAAAAGGTATGCATGAGCTAATTGATTCTTTTTTACAGCATTTTTCAGAAGCTTTGTCACATTTTCTTGACCAATAATCTCATCAAAATTCTGTGACCTATATTTTTGGTATAGTACTGAAGACATGAACATATGTTAGTTCAAATATCACAGCTTGACTAGTGAAAATTATTTACCCATTCCCTTAATTTTTTCAACAGCTTCAGAAAGCATCTGTGAATAAAGCCCATAACCTACAGAATTGATAGCCCCAGACTGATTTTTCCCAAGAATATCTCCAGCTCCTCTAATTTCTAAATCTCTGTTTGAGAGCAAAAATCCTGACCCTAATTCTTGAGAATTTTTTAAAGCTTCCAATCTGAGAGCAGAATTTCCCCTAAGTGAATCATAGAAAAAGTAAGCATAGCCCTGCCTTTGTGACCTTCCTATTCTTCCTCTGATCTGGTACATTTGTGCAAGACCTAATGTCGTCGCATCATCAACTATCAAAGTATTAACATTTGAAATATCCAACCCATTCTCAATAATCGTTGTGCAGAGCAGAATCTTTGATTCTCCATCAACAAATTTTTGCATGTTTTTAGACAAAGTTTGAACACCCATCTGCCCATGTGCAATTGAAACCTTTGCGTGGGGAAACAACTTGTCCAATTTTTCGTAAACATTTTGAATCGTGTTAACTCTATTGTGTAAGAAATAAACCTGCCCCCCTCTCTCTAATTCTCTTGATATAACATCCTTGACTACACTCCAATTAAACTTCCCAAAATGATTCTTTATTTCAATTCTTCCAGTAGGTGGTGTAGCCAACACGGAAATATCCCTAATTCCAAGCAAAGCCATATTCAATGTTCTAGGTATTGGCGTTGCAGTTAATGAAAGCACATTTGTATTTAATTTCTTGCCTTTTATCCTTTCTTTCTGCTTTACACCAAATTTTTGCTCCTCATCAACAACTAATAAACCCAAATTTTTAAATTGGATATCTTCCTGTAATAGTGTATGGGTGCCAATGACAATATCAATAGTGCCCTTCTTTAGCCCTTCCTGAATTTCACTCCTCTCCCTACCTGAAATCATCCTTGAGAGCGATTTTATCGTAATCGCGGTACCAGAAAATCTTTCTTGAAGGACAGAATAATGTTGCTGAACTAAAATTGTTGTAGGTGCAAGCAACACTGCTTGAAAACCAGCATTAACGACTGAATACATTGCCCTCATAGCTATTTCTGTTTTGCCATATCCCACATCTCCAACTAACAACCTGTCCATAGGCTTTCCCCTTTGCAAATCTTTAACCAAATGGCTAGTAGCAATAAACTGGTCATCAGTATCCTGAAAACGGAATCTTTTTACAAAGGAATAGAAATCACTCAAATTTTCTTCATCGGAGAGAATAGGTTGAATATCTACTGTCTCACGAAGTGCATAAAGCTGTATCAACTCCTTAGCAATGTCCTCAGCTTTCTCTCTTGCCCTCTGAGATATTCTTCTCCAAACACCACTATTCAAACCTGTTAAAATCGGTTTTGCCTTTCCCGCTCCAATGTATTTTGTTAATTTCTGAGAGGCTGTTAGTGGCACAAAAAGCTTGTCTGCCCCCGCATATGCAATTTGAATGTAGTACCCACCCTCTTTCATTTGCAAATCAACATATTTACCAATCCCATGATCTTCATGAACAACATAATCTCCTGGAATAATTTTTTTCAAAATTTCAATTGAGCCTGGATCCATCTTACTGTTCTTATCCCAAAACTCAGATAAATCTAACTCTCCCAAAACCTCCATATCTGTTAGGACTAACAGTTTCCCAGCGTTGAATACAAAACCCTTCTTCACAATATTTTTATATCTATCATTAAGCAGAAAAACTCCATCTATTGATTCTTTCAGTAACTTCCCAGCCTCTATTTCATATCTATCCAAATTTCCTGACAAATAAACCACCTCGGACCCTCTAGTTTTAAAATTTTTTACAATCTCGTGCGTTGCATGTACAGAGGAGAACACCTCCATCCCCGGAATCGACCTTATTCCTAAGTTTATTGCCTCATCTGAGGCCAGACCCAGTCCTGGTACACACCTCACCCTTATCTGCCCCTTTGCTTCCTCGTTCCCAATCAGAAGTTGAGTTGAGGAATTAACAAAAGTTTTACTCTTTACACTTTCTATTTTCTTCCTTGTTGCACTTTCCACTATATCTATACTTTCAATCTTTTTAGCAAAAAGACTAAGTCTAACGATATTTTTCATGCTAAACGGCCAGATTACTATGACATCGCCGAGAATTGAATATTCTCCCTCCTCCCACACTCGTTCGACCCGGTTGTATCCTAATTTCAGAAGTGATTCAGGATTAAATTTCTCTCCAATTTTTACAATGAGAAGATCTTCTTTTTCATCAATTGAATCAGAGGTCGAAAGCCGTACGGTTTTGTCTAACAGAATTCCAAGAATTTCTGCTGTGAGCTCAAAAAAACCTTCATCAACACCAGTTATGGTCTTTTTTTCAAGAATAGGTGCTTTCAGGCTTGAACATTTAGATGTGAATTTTTCACTTATGCTATCCATATTAATCAAACTAGAGAAGTATTTCTGAAAGAATTACATTTACGATATCATCAACAATCTCATCGAGAATCATCTGCTCGTCTTTGGTAAATCTTTTTAGCACAAATTCCTCTCCCGGGATGCATTTGTTCGCCCTATTTTCAATTCCAACCCTAACTCTTTCAAATTTATTTGTTTTGAGCATATCTTCAACATCTTTGACTCCATTGTGTCCGTGAGGTGATTTTGTTTTTTGAATCTTGTATTTTCCTAAAGAAATATCTAAATCGTCGTGAATTAGGATGAAGTTCTCTTCCAAATTCTCTATATCATACTTTCTTACAACTTTGCTAACTGCTTGACCAGAGTTATTCATATACGTTAGAGGCTTTTGGAATATTGCCAATATTTTGGAGCCTTTTTTGAGAAATGCCAATTCAGACATGAATGTTTTTTCTTCTTCCCAGTCGGTTACGCGAAAGTCTTTTTGAAAAAGAAAGCGTTCTCTAAGCATATCTACGAGCATGAAGCCTACATTATGCCTACTATTTTGATATTTTTTACCTGGGTTGCCCAGTCCTGTTATTAATTTCATTAAGTATATTTTGCAATATATCTTCCTGTTTTACAAACATTTCCTCTTTTTTGTTTTTTTCACTAAATTCCCCTATATGGTCGAAGCCAGAAATATGGAGGATTCCATGAATAATATCTCTCAATATTTCTTCTTGGAATTTCTTGTTTGAAAAGTTTCTAAGTATATATTCTGGGGAGAGATAGACCTCCCCCATTAATGGCTCCAGAGAAAGGTTGAAGGATAACACATCCGTAACAGAGTCCACCCCTCTATACTTCTTGTTTAATCGGTGTATGTACTCTTCACTAACAAATATTATACCCAGGCTAGAAAAGTTGTACTCAAAAAAGTGCCTTTCAATAAGTTCTCTTAAAATTGCCTTAGTTAAAACAAGCTCTGAGTAAAGCTTCTTGAGTACAGACCAATTTGAAATTTCTAACTTCATAATTCGGTTAATTGCTTTTGGACAATATCTTTAACAACTGTACCATCTGCTTTCCCCGCAACTTGCTTCATGACAACTGCCATTACTTTGCCCATATCTTTAAGTCCTTCGGGTTTAACTTCTTCTATCTTTTCTTTAACTATCTTGCTGATTTCTTCAACATCTAACTCTTTAGGTAAGTATACCTCCAAGAATGCTAACTGATTTCTCTCTCTTTCAGCCAACTCCATTCTTCCAATAGCAGTAAACTGCTCTATTGAATCTTTCACCTTCCTAACTTCTTTTTTAAGAATCTTTTCGTAATCAGCATTTTTAAGTTCTTCCTCAGAAGCTTTTTGGACATTGATTATTGAGGCTAAGGCAAGTTTAAGAATATCAACCTTTTCTGTATTACCTTCTTTTGTAGCAGAAAGCATATCTTTTCTTAAGGTTTCTAGTAAAGACATTTCAAAAATATATGAAATTATCTAGCTCTTCTTGCAGCGGTTCTTCTTCTTCTTTTTCTTTTTGCCCACTCTTTTCTCTTGGCAATATCAAGATCTGCTTCTCTGATTCTGAAGGCTTTGTTCTTGAATGTTTCTAAGATTTTTTCCCTTAATACTTCTCTGTGAAGTCTTTTTAAGGCACTATCTATATTTTCATTAGAATGTACGATAACTGACATATTTACCTCCTTTAAATAATACTAAGGGTGATTATACCACACT
>CAZGKK010000034.1:0-4582 GCA_964526165.1 uncultured Candidatus Saccharibacteria bacterium
AAATATAATATGGCTATTAGAAAATTTAAACCTACAACTTCGACAAGAAGACATACAGCATTAGCAGACAGGTCACACCTTAGTAAGGATGGTGGCCCAAAGAGTTTAACCACACCGAAAAAGAAAACTGCTGGAAGAAACAATCAAGGGAAGATTACTGTTAGACATAGAGGTGGTGGTTTCAAGAGAAGAGTTAGAATAGTTGATTACAAAAGAGATAAGTTGGGAATCCCAGCAAAAGTAACTGGTTTGTATTTTGATCCTAATAGAAGTGCTCATTTGGCTTTACTCCTCTATGCTGATGGAGAAAGAAGGTATATAATTGCACCTAAAGAATTGAAAGTGGGAGATTCAGTTGTATCTGGGGAAGTAGTAGATATCTTACCAGGGAATGCAATGATGGTTAAAAATATTCCTTCTGGTACAATAGTCAATTCTGTGGAAAATGCACCAGGTCATGGAGCGGTCTTTGGAAGGTCAGCTGGTCAAGCAATTGTAGTTCAAGGTATTGATCCTACTGGTAAATACGTTCAGTTAAAAATGCCCTCTGGTGAGATTAGACTTGTATTTGCAGAATGTATGGCAACAATTGGTCAGGTAGGTAACGAAGAAAATATGAATGTAAAATTAGGAAAAGCTGGGAGGAAGAGAAATCTAGGATGGAGACCTGAAGTAAGAGGAATGGTAATGCATCCTGCTGAGCACCCACATGGTGGTGGAGAAGGTAAGGGTGTTATTGGTGGACCAGCTAAGGATATTTGGGGAAATCTTATTGGAACAAGGACAAGAAAGAATAGAAGAACTGAAAAGTTTATCATTAAAACTAGAAGAACTAAAAATAGGCCATTCGCAAAGAAATAATTTTTATTTAAGTAAATATGTCTAGATCGCTAAAAAAGGGACCATATACAGATAAAAAATTAATGGAGAAAGTGACAAATGCTAAGGCTACTGGAAGTATGGCTCCAATTAAAACATGGGCAAGAGCTTCTACAATAACACCTGAAATGGTCGGAATGAAATTTTTAGTACATAATGGAAAAAAGCACGAAGAAGTATTAGTAGTAGAGTCAATGATAGGTCATAAGTTAGGAGAATTCTCTATGACAAGAAAATTTAGAGGTCATGCTAAGAAAGGAAAACTCTCTAAAGTCTACGGAAGTAGTGGAAGATTTGAAGAATCTAAATCAGATAAATAAATATGGAAGATAAAATAGTAACAGTAAAAGTTAAAGATGTTGCACAATCTCCTCTTAAGTTGAGATTGGTTGCAAATGTTGTAAGAGGTAAAGTTGCTGGTGAGGCAATTGAAATGCTCACATTGGTACCTAAAAAAGGAGCTTTAATAATAAAGAAAGCTATCTTATCAGGTATTGCCAATGGAAGAGAAAAGTATGGAGTTGATAAGGACGCTTTGGTAATTAGCAAAATTTCAGTTGATGAGGCAAGAACACTAAAAAGAACAAGATTTGAGTCTAGGGGTCGAGTATCGAGAATTGATAAAAGAAGATCTCATATTAATTTAGAATTAAAAGTTAAGTAAAATGGGTAGAAAAGTATCACCAAAAGTTATAAGAATGGGAATAAATAGAACTTGGGATTCTGTTTGGTATGCACCTAAAAAGGACTATTCAAAAGTATTAGCCCAAGACTTAAGAATTCGAGAAAAAGTTGCAGAATCAATGAAAGATGCTGGTATTGATAGCATTAAGATTAAAAGGTCTTTAAATAAGATGGAGATTCTTGTATATGTAGCAAGGCCAGGAGTAGCAATCGGTAGAGGTGGAGAGGGAATCGATTTGTTACAAAAGGAATTAAAAAGAACTACAAGAATGGAAGTGGAGATTAAAGTAAGAGAAGTTAGAAAAGCAGATCTTTCTGCCAGAATTGTTGCTAGAGGAATCGCAGATGGAATAGAAAGAAGACAGCCATCTAAGTTGGTTGTAGCTAGTGCAAAAGAAAAGATAATGGCATCTGGAGCAAAAGGTTTGAAGATTTGGGTTTCAGGAAGAATAAACAACGCAAGTCAAGCAAGAACAGTTAAAACAACTGCTGGCTCAGTTCCAGCTCAAACATTGAGGGCTGATGTAGACTATGCAGGGGAAGTTGCCACAACAATTGATGCTGGATTGATGGGAGTCAAGGTGTGGATATACAGAGGAGAAAAAAATAATATGGATGAATCAGAAGAATAATATTTAAAAGGTAAAGATATGATGCAGCCAAAGAAAAGAAAATATCCGAAAGAATTCAGGGGGAACATGGGTGGTGTTGCTACTGCAAACAATAGAATCACTTTTGGAGATTTTGGACTTAAAACATTAGAGAACGGTTGGATAAATGCGAGGGAGATTGAATCTGCTAGAAGGGCTGTTGCAGGTTTTACTAAGAGAAAGGGAAAAGTTTGGATTAAGATTTTTCCTCACAAATCTTACACTAACAGATCAGTAAACAGTAAAATGTTGGGTGGAAAGGGTTCAGTGGAGGGATATGTTGCAGTTGTAGTACCAGGAACAATTCTTTTTGAAATAGGTGGTGTAGACGAGAAGACAGCAAAAGAAGCAATGAGATTAGCAGGGCACAAATTGTCAGTAAAAACAAAATTTGTTGAGAAAAGAGAAATATAGCTTGAGAATACCGTAATTTATTGATAAAATACAGACCGTCATTAAAAATGAAAAATATGAAGAAAGAAGAAATAAAAGTGGAAAGCAGAAGAAGAGAGATAGAAGGTGTTGTTACTAGTAACAGCATGGAGAAGACAGTGAAGGTTAGAGTTGATACCATTGAAAGTCATCCTGTATACAAGAAAAGAGTCAAAAGAAAAAAAGTATTCTTTGCTCATACAGAAGAGGAGTTGAATGTGGGTGACAAGGTCGTAATAAGAGAAAGTAGACCTTACTCAAAGAAAATAAGATGGATTGTAATTAAGAAAGTATAAATATGTTACAGATTGGTACAGTAATGAAAATTGCAGATAATAGTGGAGCAAAGGAAGCCAAGTTGATTGGAATTCCTGGGGCATCTAAAACAAGGTACGCAAGAATTGGCGATGTTATAGTTGTTTCAATTCAAAAGACAACGCCAAACACAGGTGTCAAAGATCATGAAGTACACAAAGCAGTAATTGTAAGAACGACAAAAGAATTAAGAAGAAAAGATGGAACATATGTTAGATTTGATGATAATGCAGCAGTATTAATTGATCCAAAGAACAAGACACCAAAGGGTACAAGAATATTTGGTCCAGTAGCAAGAGAATTAAAAGAGGGTGGGTTTGATAAAATATTATCTTTAGCACCAGAAGTACTTTAAAGAAAAAATTATGAAGATTAAAAAAGGAGATACAGTAAAAATATTATACGGAAAAGAAGCTGGAAAACAGGGACCAGTAGTAGCTGTTAGTCCAAAAAAGAACAGTGTAATTGTTGAAGGATTAAATCTTTATAAGAGACATTTGAAAGGAGATGGAAGAACAAGAACATCTGAAGTTGTGACAATTGAAAAACCATTCGAATTGTCAAAAGTGATGTTGGTATGTCCACTTTGTAACAAACCTACTAGAGTAGGAATTAAGAGAGATGGGGACAAGGTTTCTAGAATTTGTAAAAAATGTGGAAAAGAAATCAAAGAAAAGGAAAAAACAGTAGCAGTAACAAAGAAGTCAGAAGAAAATGTCGTTGAGAAAAAAACTAAAACAGTAAAGAAAACTAAGAAATAAATATGAATAGATTACAAGAAGAATATAACAAAACAATAAGTAAGGAATTAATGAAAGAGCAAGGGTATAACAATGTTATGCAAGTACCTACATTAAAGAAGGTAGTTGTAAATGTTGGAGCTGGTGAAGCTGTCGACAATAAAACTGCACTTGAGGAAATAGTTGAGATCTTAACAAGAATAACAGGGCAAAAACCAGTTGTTAACAAAGCTAAAAAAGCAGTTTCGGCGTTTAAGATTAGAGAAGGAATGGAAATAGGGGTATCAGTCACATTAAGAGGAGAAAGAATGTGGCAGTTTTTTGACAAATTGGTAAATATTGTTTTACCAAGAACAAAAGACTTCAGAGGTTTAAATCCTAAATCATTTGATGGTGCAGGAAACTACTCTTTGGGAGTTGAAGATCATACAGTTTTTGTAGAAATTGATCCGAACAACGTATCAAAGATTAGAAGTCTTGAAGTAACTATTGTTACAACAGCTAGAAATGATAAAGATGGCAAAGCTCTTTTAGATAAATTTGGATTCCCATTCACAAAGAATGTCAACAGAAGCTAAAGAATACAAAGCAAGAAAATTAAAGGAAACCTCTAAATACAGTTCTAGGGTGTATAACAGGTGCGAACTATGTGGAAGAGCTAGAGGATATATAAGACATTATGGACTTTGCAGAATTTGTTTTAAGAAATTAGCTAGCGAGGGAAAGATCCCTGGAGTTAAGAAATCTATTTGGTAATTTAAAGAATAAAAAAATGAACGATTTAATAGCAGATATGCTCGCAAGAATACAGAATGCAATTATGAGAAACAAAGAATATGTTTCTGTAATTAACACAAATATTAACCGAGATATTCTTGCAGT
>CAZGKK010000035.1:0-4339 GCA_964526165.1 uncultured Candidatus Saccharibacteria bacterium
AGAACCCTTCTCGCAGGGTCTTTCAGGCCCTGCGAATCGTGGTAAATGATGAATTAGGTAGTTTACAAAAAGGTTTAGATAACTCTTTTAAGGTCTTAAATAAGAATGGTCGGTTATCAGTAATAACTTTTCATTCTTTGGAAGACCGGATTGTAAAAAATTATTTTTTAGAAAAATCGAGAAGCGGAGAGGGGAGATTGCTTTTTCAAAAATATGTTGCCCCAACCGATTTTGAAGAGAGAATCAACCCTCGCTCCGCCTCTGCTAAGTTAAGAACATTAATTAAAATTTAACTACTTGCATGGGAATCCTAAACAAAGCATCACAAAACATAGCTGGAACAGTTTTTGTCACCTCCGTAATTTTGTTTGTTTTGTGTCAATTAATTGTTAATTCAATTCTTGCTCCATTAGGAACCGAATTGCAAAGTTTAAATAGTGAGAAGAATTTCTTGATAGAAGAAAATAGAGCAATGGAAGAAGAAATTGCAAAGAGTGGTTCAATTACAGTCATTCAAAAATTAGCAGATAAAAGTCTCTCACTTTCTTCTTCAAATAAAAAAACATTAGTCTACCTTCAAGAAGAATCTATAGTTGCTAATAAATAGTTTTAGATATGGCAAGCTTAACACATCTTCATAAAGCAAATATTGGCACAAGCCATAAAAGAGCATCTTCAAAACATTCGAAGTTTTCAAATTCCCGTTTAGTTATCTATTTCCTTTCAGTCCTAGGTATTGTTGTAATTCTTCAAACATTTAGATGGCAAATCTTACATGCTGATAAATTTAAAGACCTTTCAGAAGAACAGTATAAATCTACACAAATATCAATTGCTCCAAGAGGAAAAATATCTGCTTCTGACGGAACAATTTTGGCAGTTGATGAGCCTGTTTGGAACATTTATGCAACTCTGAGTAATGATGTAGATGAACGAGAAAAATTCTTCAAGGATAAGGAAAAGTTTGTTTCTGAAGTATCTGGAATTTTAGGTGTTGAGAGAGAAGAGATTAGCTCTAAATTGTCTGATGACTTTGTATATGCTTCTCTTAAAAAACAAGTTTCCACAGAAAAAAAGAAGGCCTTAGAAAGTGTGGAAATATTTGGTGAAGGAAGTAAAGGTTTTGGATTATATTTTGAAAGAGAAGAGAAAAGGATTTACCCCAATGATACCCTAGCTGCTCATGTTTTAGGTTTTTTGGGGAAGGACAGCGATGGAAAAACAAATGGTCAATATGGAATACAGGGATATTATTTTGGAGACATAAATGGAAGGTCCGGATATACATACGAAGAAAAAGATTCTTTTGGGAATGTAATACTGACTTCTGAATATCAACCAGTACTTCCTCGAGAAGGAAAAGATTTTAAACTAACTATCAAACCCAACCTTCAAAGCAAAGCAGAAAAAGTACTCGAAGAAGCTGTTAAAAATACTAGATCAAAAAGTGGAAGTGTCATAATTATGGACCCTAAAACAGGAGCTATCTTAGTCATGGCAAATTACCCAACTTATTCTCCGGGAGAATATTGGAGAGTTCCCGAAGCTTCTATTTTAAAGAATAAAGCCATATCCGATGTCTACGAATACGGTTCAATTCAAAAGCCATTAACCGTTGCTATTGCATTAGATTCAAACCTAATTGATAAAAATTATAAATGTAATGATAATACTGGATATTTAGATCTCTATGCAGTAACAGGATATGAAGACCTAAAAGGTTCTAAGGTTTATACCTGGAATAGAAAACCTGCTGGAACAATTGATATTGCAGACATCTTTAGAACTTCGAACAATCCGTGCTCTGCTCAAATCGCACTCAAAATGGATGCTCAGAAATACTACGCAAAACTTCAAGAATTTGGACTGGGAAAATTTATTGGGATAGGATTACAAGATGAATCAACAAATTATCTTAAACCATTTGATTTTTGGACAAAACATGATGTCATTACCTCTGCTTTCGGTCAGGGAATTTCAGCAACTGCATTACAGGCTATATCCGCCCAAAGTGTATTTGCTAACAATGGTGTAAGAATGCGCCCATACATTATCGAAGAAATAAAAGATGAAAATGAAACTATAACAATAAAACCTCAAGTTCTCTCTCAACCCATTTCAAAAGAGACCGCAGATATTATAAAAGAAGCTCTGAAAGAAGCGGTCGATAGGGGTCTTCTTGGAGGGATGGTAAAAGACCTTAAACAGTATTCTATTGCTGCAAAAACAGGAACTGCACAAATTGCTAACATAGGAAAAGTCGGATATAAAAGTGATTATTCTAACGATACTGTGGTAGGTTTTGCACCTGTTGAGAATCCAAAAATGATAATGCTAGTAAGATTAGAAGAGCCACAGTCATCAAGTTTTTCGACTATGACTGCAGCACCCCTTTGGGAAAAAATATTTCTTGCAATTGCAGATGACCTAGAAATAGCAAAGAAAAATTGAGATAATACATTAATAATTTATTTTCTACTAACATGATTGATGTAATAAAAAGAAGTTTAGAGTTCCTTTTTATTTCCACCCTTGCTTCTATTGTCTTTGCTCCCATTATGATTTCCTTTCTATACAAATTTAATCAAGTTAGTGGAATTACTAAATCTAAAATTGGGGCAGCCGATGGTGATAATTCTTTGTTTATGAAAATAATGAAAACTGCAACAACCAATGGAACTCCAAATATGGGTGGTCTAATTATCCTTGTAGTTGTTCCAATAATTGTGTTGTTTTTTGTCCCACTTACGGAAATTACCAAAGTATTTTTAACTGGTTTTGTTCTTTTTGGGATATGGGGGCTAATTGATGTTGTCATATTTACAAACGGATTCAAGCACAACGAGAAAATGAAAGCTTTTCAAGAGACATTTGAATGGCGATTAGTAAAATTGATTTTTTCAATTTTACTTAATATTGGAATAATGCTTCTTCTTCAAAAAACTGGATATATAGAGAGTTTAAATTTCACCAAGAATGTTGTAGTAAACTTCACACCATTAATAGCAATCATTTCAGGTGTAGTTGGTCAATTTGCAATTTATTCAGCAGAATTAACAGATGGCGCTGATGGCTTAATGATTGGAATTATGACAATCATTACAATTCTTTTTAGTTTCTTGCTAATTGTACAGGGACAATTTGATTTTTTACCCATTCTTATGATAATTCTCGGAGTAGAAATCATTGATCTCTATTTTAATATTCCCCCTGCAAGATTTTGGAACGGAGGCCCTGGCGCTATGCCTCTTGGTTTTACTATGTTTTTTGTTGCATTAGCTACAAACAATTTACTCCCTTATATATTCATGTCATCCATCACATGGTTGATTATGCTATCTAGCTTTATCCAAATAATTAGTTTGAGGTTTTTTAACAAGAGAGTATTTAAGATTGCACCAATACATCATCATTTTCAAGCCAATGGGTGGCCACAATACAAGGTTGTTATGCGATTCTGGCTATTTACTCTCGCAACATGCATTCTAGGCTTCTATTTAGGAATACTTTAAAACATTATTTACATTTAACTAAGCCATTATCACAAGTACATATTTCACCTGGTTGAAGACCACTGAAAGTATCGTCTCCACCATAAATTACATTTTGGAAGACACAGGTATTCAATGTCGTTTTCTTTCCATCTTCACTAGAGTAGGAGATTTTGAAATTTTCATTTAATTGAAAGTCTAAATTAGAAAATTCAAAGCTGTTTGATACTAAACAATTCTTTGTATTTATTTTCTCGTCGAAAGCTGTTAAGGTAGATAAATTCAAAATGTTTTCATTCAACTGATAAAAGGCGACTTGATTTGGAGCCTCCATTTCTTCAGAGCACCAAACCTCTCTTTCAATAACTACTTTCAATTTACCCTCTGTTTGTGAGACATCTACTGTTTTTACATTTGAGAAAATGGGCCTTTCGGACACAAGAGAATTCAAAAAGGTATATGAAAATTTCAAATTGTCAGTAACGAAAGGAGATTCTTGAACAGCCGTCGTTTCTAGTCCATCATCGCAAATCAAGATACCTTCCGATGTACAAACACATTTTTTCTCTCCTTGATATATTGATTCTCCTCGTTGGACAGTTTGACCTTCAGAGGTACAGGTAGTTGATTGAGAAGATTCAATAAGTTTGTATACAACAACTCCAACCGATAATAAGAAGAGAAAAACGGTAATTAACAACATCCAATTAGAACCAATCTTTTTGCCCATTTCTGCTATATTTTATCATAAATTGTTTTTTTTCAATATTCTTAAGAATTTCGTGAATATTTTTCTTTCTATGATAGAATAGCAATATGCATGACTCACACATCCACTTAGCAATGGA
>CAZGKK010000036.1:0-4303 GCA_964526165.1 uncultured Candidatus Saccharibacteria bacterium
AGAGAGGTACTTAGGATTCTTGAGAGAGATAAGGAAAGATGTATTGAGCTGGAGAAGGTCATACTAGATATGGCAGGTATGATCTTCGAGATGACTGGGAAAGTACAGAAGGGGCAGGGTAAAAAATTTGCTCTAAGTATTCTTAACGACAAAAGAGCTTTGAGGAAATTCTGGGAGATTGGATTCGCACAGGGAGCTACAAAAGAAATTCATTCTTCAGAAATAAAGGATGGTAAATTTAAAGCAGATTTAATTTCTGATAGGAGTGGAAAAGTAGATAGGATTGATAATACAGCTTTAGTTGCAATAGCTAGGGCATTAGGGAATCCAAAGATAAAAGAGGCTGGAATCTTTGTTCATAAGATGCCAGGAGAACATGTCGAAAAAGGAGATAAATTAATCACCATTTCTGCTTCTACTGAGAGTAGACTTGCAACTGGTAAGGGTATGTTTAATATAGACAAACTTTACAAGATTAAATAGGGAACCTCCCTACGGGTTTGTTAACAATACTTTGTTCCTCCTGTTTCTTAGGAGAGGCTTTTTTCCTGATTGATTTTAAAATGATTAGGAAGAAGATTGTAAAAATTAATGTAACGGTAATGGGCAAAGTGACTAAAATAGCTCTACCAAGAACTGTTGTTTTTAAGAAAGTATTGGACCAATTTCCCATTGAATATTTTGTCGAATTTTCGATATCGTTGTTAGGAAGTATGTCACTGTATGTTTTTTTCTCAATATTGGGTATTTCATCTACGGCAAAAATCTTAATTGAAAAATTCTCATTTGTAATATCTTCTAAATTGTTGATGGAATAAATATATATATTTGAAATAGAGTCATCATTAAAAGTTTCCCAGAGTACACGTTCAATTAATTGTCCAATCTTTCGGTTTGTACTTTCAAAAGTAGGGTCGATACTAATCCAGCCTGAATCAGGTACCCAAACTTGTACCCATTGGTGGCGAATTAATTCTTGTGGAGTATCAGTAATATTTGCATAACCGAAAGCAGCTCTTGCAGGGATCCCTTGTGCTCGAAGAATCGCAATCATAGAGTCAGCATATTCCATACAAACCGAAGCACCACCAGTTAAAGCATTAACTGCGCCAATACGCTCATTCAAGGAATACGAGCTTGCTTTCTCTTCATCGTAGGTTAAGGTGTCATTAATATACTGATATACTGAATCGATTACCTCAGAAAGAGTGCTTTTGCTCTCTCTTAGATCAAACGCAAGCTTTTGTATTAAAGGATTTTTCAACTCCCAGTATTTTGTAGCATTAAGATATTTTGTGTTTTCTTTATCACTTTGAATTTTTTTTAAGTATTCGTCAAAATCAATATCTAAAGGATTCGTAGGGGATGATGTATATGGTTCTTGAGTAGAAGAGATATATCCAGTTATTTTGATGATGTCCTCTTTATTTGCAGATATTTCAAAGGAAGCAATTACATTTCCCTCATCATCTCTATATATGTTTTCAGGAAGAGGGCTAATTTCATCAATTACTACTGTTTGATTTGTTTCTGAGAATTCTCTTGGCAGAGAAAGTTCAAAGATGTTTGTAGAAAGAGCTTTCAGGAATTTTGAATATTTTTCAGGAATTATATTGTCAGTTTTTGGTGTTTTGTATTCCAATTCGAATTTGTAAACTACGGATGTTCCAAATTCCAAAACTGGAGATTTCTCAATACGATCTTCTGAAGAAAAATTGTAATATGTTAAATTCTCTTTTTCTTCCTTGACAAAATTTGGGAAAGCCTTTGCTAGGGTTGGGATGTTTTTATCAACTATGATAGAAAGGTTGTAGAGAAATTGGGTTGAGGTTTTATTTTTCTCGTCGTTTCTCTGAAACACGGTATCCCTTGGAAGAGAAGATGCTATTAATATTACTAAATTGCCACTTTTGACTACATTGTCATGTGTGTTGTACGTTACTTTGATTTTGTAGGGTAGGGCTTTTGTCGTGGTTCTGTAAAACGGAATATGTAGGTACATGCCTTCTCCGGTTGGGAGTTCTTCTATTTCGAAATTTACCGGATTATCTTTGTAATCGGTAACCTTAAGGGAGTTTTTCTTAAAAGTTCTTTCAGGAGTTACTTCTATTTCTTTACTGCTAACATCTGGAATATGGAATGTTTTTTCACCTTCTTTAGTAAAAAAGTATAAATTGTTTTCTACTATTCTTTCATATTCATTCACGATAGTTACAAAGTCTTGCCCTGTTGTATAAAAAATTTTTGTATATGTATTAATCGAGAAGTCTGGGCCACTTTGGGCAAATGTTGGTGTAGCTAAAAAGGAAAGAAGTAGGGCTGTAAATATTGTTAGAAATATTCTTTTTGATTTCATAGATACCATAATAACATTAATGAGGGTTGGGGTGAAGTTGAGCTAATGTATCTTCAAGTTAACCCTATAGCATGATATAATATAATATCTATGGTACATTTGTACTTAGGTTCTTTAAAAGGTTAATAGTGATAGTAAAAGGAGAAATATAATGAAAAAGTCTGATATTTTCTTGCTTAAGGTAATTCCTTATGTTATTGGTACAATCCTTTTGGTGATTTTGATTTTTCTTGATTACCGTTTTCATGAGATGGATTGGATGCTTGGGGTGAAACTATTCTTATTTTGGGGTTTTACGCTTTCTCCCATATTTGAATTGATTGATAGTTGGAGTCCTTCCTATGGTTTTGTTGGAAGAGAAGTGGTTGTATTGCGCGTTTTAACTTTGATTCAATGTATATTCTTTTTCACATTACTTGTTCTTTCTGCTGCCAATGATGTTAGTTACTCTTTGGTAATAGCAATATTGAACGGCATAGGTTTCTTTCTAATATCGCTCTTTTTTGGATTTCTACTAAATGGTTCAGTACAAGAATACATAGAAGAATACTATCGCAACTAACCTTCAGGAGGTATATTCTACAAAATAAGGTATACCTCCACAATTTCAACAATTTTTTCCTTTTTGATATATAATCGTAATTTATGTCAGTAACAAAATCACATTCACTCTCTGTTGGAGTAGTGGGTCTTCCCAATGTTGGGAAATCAACTATCTTTAACTCTTTAACTAAATTGTCAGTTCCAGCTGAGAATTTTCCATTCTGTACAATAGACAAGAATGTAGGGGTAGTAGAGATTCCTGATACAAGGCTTGTAAAGATGTCCGAGCATTTCAAAGCAGAAAAGGTAGTACCTTCTGCTATGACATTTGTTGATATCGCTGGTTTAGTTAAGGGTGCATCTCAAGGAGAGGGTTTAGGTAATCAGTTTCTTTCTCACATTAGAGAAACAGATGTAATTATGTATGTCTTAAGGGCATTTGAAAGTTCGAATATTGTCCATGTATATGACAGGATAAATCCAATAGAGGATTTTGAAATAGTACAAGCGGAATTAATTCTCAAGGATATTGAGAGTATTGAAAAAAGAATGCATGCGGTTGAGAAGGTTAAGAGGTCTGGAGATGAGAAGGGGGTTAAAGAGTATGAATTGTTGAATAAGGTTATGAAGCTCTTAAATGAAGGAATCCCTGTTATTGAGATGAAATTAAATGATGAAGAACAGGAATTAATTTACGATTTGTTTTTACTTACTAGCAAGAGGAGATTGTTCATTTTGAATTACAAGGAGGGAATCGAAAGAGAAAAGGTAGAGGGTTGGAAGAAAGAATTAGAGGAGAAGACAAAAGATATTGTTGTAATTGTTGATGTGAAATTTGTTGGGGAGATGGCAAATATGAGTGAGGATGAGATAAGGGAGTATGTAAGCTTACTGGATGTAAAACCAGGATTGATAGAGGATATTATTAAAGCTGCGTACAATACTTTGAACTTGATAACTTTCTATACTGGTTCTCAGAAGGAGTGTAATGCGTGGTGTATACAGAGAGGGGCGAGTGCGAAGGAGGCTGCAGGTGTTATACATACTGATTTGGAACAGGGTTTCATTACAGCTGATGTTGTTAATGTTGATGAACTGATTGAGAGTGGTGGGTGGGTTGAAGCTAAGGAGAAAGGATTGGTAAAGAATGTAGGGAAGGAGTATGTAGTAAGTGATGGTGACTATATGATTGTATTGTCGAATAAGTAGAGTTCAATTGACAGTGCATAGAGTTTTAAGTAATATTTAAGTATGAAATTTTCTGCCTCTAAGAGAGTTGTTTTTATTCTTATCATTTGTTTTATATTGTTATTGCTAGGGGGAATGTCTTTGTATTTCAAAGATGTTATTAGTAATGGTATTAAGTATGGTAGGTGGTTTACAGTGGATAGGTATGAAGAATTG
>CAZGKK010000037.1:0-4084 GCA_964526165.1 uncultured Candidatus Saccharibacteria bacterium
GAAATGACACACTTTTTCTTGGACCAGAATTTTGATAGTAGATGTTAGCAATAGGAGATCTCCAATCAGTAATTAGGGGTTTATGCGATTCTTGGTCTAATAGGGCATGTTTTCCAATGTAAAGTTGTAGGGGTCTAGTTGAGTCATTTGAATTGAAAACTATTTTCCCAAAGTAAGGAGAGTCAATAGTTCCTAACTCATCATTTATTCTTCCAACGGTAATTTCAATTTCCGTAAGGATTTTGTTGTATACACTTCTAGCAGCTTTCTTCTCATCAGAATCTGTTTCCGCATCGATTTCTTCTATTTGTCTCTCCAATTGCTCCTCTAATCTTTTGAGATTTTTAAGCAGAATGTCTAATTTCCCTTTTGAAATTTCTGTAACTTTGATTAAGTGAGGATATTCCTCTTTGTGTAACTCCTTAATAATTCCCAAATTGCTGAAATTTACAATATCTTCTACATCCTTTAAAATCGGATTCAGATACTTCTCAAAAGTTTGCATTTTGTTCAGGCCAAAATTACGAAGCAATTTTACTCTATTTCAAAGGTCAGGTCTAGACCTCGCCTTGATTAATGCCCCGTTCATGTTCTCCAACGGCTCCCTAGTTCTCTGTTTCATCAATCTCAAACCCAACACCCGAGTACGATAATTTCATATATTTTAAGCCGAGGTCAAGGGAGACCAAGTAAAAGGTAAAATCTTAAGATTAAATGTTTATTGCCTAGGGTGAGGTTTGGTCCTGGTTTGTGGTATGATTTGTATATGAATGGACAATTGAGACTTTTGCTAATTTTAGGTGGTTTGGTTTTACTCTTCGTTTTTTTGCAGGACAGGCTTGGTTCAAAGATGCTGTCTATAGAGGAGAGAAATACAGAAGTAGTTAAAGAAGAACAGTCCGATACTGTTACTAATATAGAGAATTCTGAAAATGATGACATAGAAAAGAATGACTATGTTGAGGTATCTAATCCAAATGGTAAAACGGTAAAAGTGAATGTAGAAGTTGCAGATACTCCTTTGGAAAAGATGAATGGTTTGTCAAAAAGAGAATTTCTTGGTGATTACGATGGTATGTGGTTTGTAGATACTGAAGATACACAAAATCCCTTTTGGATGCCAGATATGAATTTTGCACTCGATATAATATTTGTTGATTCAAAGGGTTTTATTGTTGACATAATTGAAAGTGCTCAACCCTGTGCAACAATAGAAAATTGTCCCAATTTGTATCCCAAGGAAAAATACAGATTTGTTTTAGAAGTTAATGCTGGATTTTGTAAATTACACGAGATAGAGATAGGACATAGTATAAAACAATATTTTTAATTCAATTTTTATGATTACCTCTATTATTAATTGGTTAGTCGAATTAATTTCTTCCGTAGGGTATTGGGGTGTAGGTTTGGCCATGTTTGTTGAAAGTTTTTTTGCTCCAATTCCAAGTGAGATTATTCTTCCTTTCTCAGGATTTGTGGCTTCACAAGGCAGCATGTACATTGTTGGGGTTATTGCTGTGGCAACGCTTTTTGCATATTTAGGCTCTCTTCCCTTTTATTTCATTGGTAGATATGGAGAGAAATCAGTTATGAAATTTCTTGAGAAATATGGGAAGTTCTTATTTATTTCTAAGAAAGATTTAGATAAAGGATTTTCATCTTTTGAAAGGTATGGAAATAGTATTGTTTTGTTTGGTAGGCTTATACCAATCGTTAGGACAGTAATTTCTTTCCCTGTAGGAGTTTCTAAAATGAAATTTGGTATTTTTTCTCTTTATACACTAATTGGTACTGCAATTTGGTCTGCTATCCTTGCTTTGGCAGGATATTATTTGGGCTCAAAATGGGAGGTTGTTTCAACATATGTATCGAAATATGAAAAAGTAATTCTTGCTATTTTAATAATGGCTTTTATTGGCTATTTAGCGAATGGATTCATGCGTCTGAAAAAGCATTCTAAGTTAGAGGTAAAAGACTCTTCCCAGTCATTTCACTAGGTTTGCTTATTCCCATTTCCTGAAGAATTGTTGGTGCAATATCCCTTAGTGCTCCATACGGCAAGAGTTGATATCTATGCTGTGTTCCTACAATTATTAATGGCACAGGGTTAATCGAGTGCTCTGTATCCATTTGTCCAGTCTCGAGATTTAGCATTTCTTCTACATTCCCATGATCGGATGTTATAAAGACGACGCCACCTGTTGAAGTAAAATTGTTAACCAATTCTTTTACGCAAAAATCAACGACTTTAACTGATTTTATAGCAGCTTGAAAATTCCCTGTATGTCCTACCATATCAGTATTTGCAAAATTTACGACGATAAAGTCATATATACTTTTGGAAATTCTATCTAACAAAATAGTAGTAATTTCAACTGCACTCATTTCAGGTTTTTGGTCGTAAGTTGAAACTTTAGGAGAAGGAATGATAATTCTATCTTCCTTATTGTAAATAACCGAAGTACCGCCATTAAAGAAGTAAGTAACATGAGGGAATTTCTCAGTCTCCGCAATCCTTAATTGAGTCCTTTCCTCTGAATCTATAATATTTCCAAGAGTAAGATTGATATATTGTTTTGGAAATAGAATGTTTGGAGTGAGATCTTTTTTGTATTCAACCATAGTTGCCACATACAGGTTATCAATTTTTTTTCTAATAAAACCTTGGAAGTTATCACCTGTTAACGCTTGAGCAAGTTGAGTCATACGATCAGGTCTGAAATTCATTAATATTACAGAGTCATTCTCTTTAATGTTACTAGTATTTATTACAGCTGGCTCAATAAATTCGTCAGTAATTTTTTGTTTGTAATTGTATTCAATTGCAGCGTAGTAATTTGGGAACTTTTCTCCAACATTCTTTTCTAAAAGATAGTATGCTCTCTCAGTTCTATCCCATTTGTTATTTCTATCCATCCCATAATATCTACCAATTAATGTTCCTATCTGTCCCATACCCCTGTCCATACAGTACTTGTCAATGTCAGCAAGATAGGTTGCCGCGGCGTTTACAGCGGTATCTCTCCCATCAGTAAAAGCGTGAATAAAAAGTTTATTTGGGAAATTTTGTTTAGAAAAAAAATCAATTATTGCTTTAAAGTGACCCAAGTTGGAATGCACATCGCCATCACTAACTAAACCAACCAAATGAACATTTCCCCCATACTTTGAGGCATGATTATATGCTTTTATTAGTGTATTGTTTTGAAAGAGTAAACCATTTTCGATTGCATTGTTTATTCTTGGTAAACTTTGGCTTACTGTTCTGCCAGCACCAATGTTCAAATGACCTACTTCACTGTTTCCCTTAACATTTGCAGGTAAACCCACATGCTGTCCAGAGGCTATTAGATAGGTATGAGGGCAGGAACTCCACAGAGAGGACAATGTTGTAGGATTAGCCTGTACAACTGCGTTCCCAGGACTTAAGGGTGCAGCTCCAAGGCCATCTAATATTATTAATAAGACTTTCTTTTTACTTATCATGGGCAGTATATAAATTATATTGTGGCATATTTTTCATTTTTATTCTATAATCATCGAGAGAATTTCATATTAAATATTTATATAACAGTTATGGACAACAATATATTGAAAAAAATTGAAGAAGAATCTTACAAGAAACGACCTGATGTAAAAGTTGGGGATACTATTAAATTACACTTAAAAGTAAAAGAAGGAAATAAGGAAAGGACACAAATTTTCCAAGGTGTTGTTATTTCTATAAAGGGTACTGGATTAAGCAAGAATATCATTGTTAGAAAGATCTCTTATGGAGTAGGTGTTGAGAAAATTGTTCCTGTTCATTCACCAATTCTTTCTAAGATAGAAGTTGTTAAAAGAGGTACTGTTAGAAGAGCGAAGTTGTTCTATCTACGAAAAAGAGTAGGTAGGAAAGCATTGAAAGTAAACAATTTGAAGGATGTATATATGACTGATGAAGTAGAAGTACCTGTTGAAAATACAGAAACTGATGTTGAGGAAGTTGTAGAGGCTGAAGTTGTTAGTGAAGAAGTTTTTGAGACTCCAGAAGACAAAAAAGAGGAATAGAACTACTGCGGGGGTAGTTCAATGGTTAGAATGT
>CAZGKK010000038.1:0-3939 GCA_964526165.1 uncultured Candidatus Saccharibacteria bacterium
ATATTAAAATAATATTACTTTCGATACCTGTGTCCAATTTCAATTCTCCTTTTTAGAAAATCTTTTTTGTCCAAAAATGCGATTTTAATTCGGGTTCCCTTTTCTAGAATTAACTCATCTCCTTCTTTCAATATCCCAGCATCAACATTGGTTAAATATATATTTGAGCCATTGCTTTTGATTGATATTTTTTCAAAGGGAACGATATCGTTTAGGAATCTATTTGAAACAACACCAGTAATTGAAAGGAAATCAGCATTAATTGGAAGAATTCTACCATTATTGTTGTAGTTAAAAGCAGTAGAACCAATAGGGGTACTTATACACAACCCAGAACCCTTGAAATCAAAATCGGTAAAATCACCAGACTGAGATGAAATTGAGAATGAATAATAATCCAGAATTTTGTTACCAAGGATTACATCATTAACTGCTTCACCTATCTTTTTACCATTCAGAGAAGCAACAATGGCATTGGATTCAAAAGTATCAAACGAAAGTTCACCAGCTAATAGCTTTGAAATTAACAATTCATCGTCTTCAAAACGGTTCATCAAAAAATTAAATGTTCCCATTGCTTTCCCAAGGTAAGGTATTCCATCATCAATTGTTTCCTGAATAGCATGTAACATAGCACCATCCCCTCCAGCAACAAGATAAAGCTCTGGATTTTCTTCAGACAAAAGTTGCGGAAACTTTTTATCAATAAGCTTTCTAAAAGCTTCTACACGACTATCACCATTATTCGATAAAAATTTTATTCTCATGATTCTAAATGCTCATTTTAATTTCTTTTATTCTATCTCTTAATTGTGCTGCTTTCTCAAATTGCAACCTATCAGCTAGAATAATCATCTCCTGATTAAGTTCTTTTATGAGAAGTTTCTTTTGTTTGATATCCATTTTCTCAACATCAATATCTGCATCTTCTCTCTCTGCTTCGGTATCAACAAGTCTTCCTCTTATTTCCTTACTGATACTTGTTGGGATAATGTTATGAATTTTATTATATTCTTCTTGATATTTTCTTCTTCTATTGGTCTCATCAATAGCAAATTTCATACTTTCAGTAATTTTATCCCCATACATAAGCACACGACCTTCGACATGTCTTGCTGCTCTTCCAATTGTTTGAACCAAACTTGTTTTGGACCTTAAGAATCCTTCCTTGTCTGCATCCAAAATAATTATGAGCGAAACTTCTGGAAGGTCGATACCCTCTCTTAAAAGATTAATTCCAACCACTACATCGTATTCTCCTAATCTCAAATCTCTTAATATATCAACTCTTTCAACAGTATCTATATCTGAATGAATGTATTGTACTTTGATATCCAAATCTTTAAGGTAATCTGTTAAATCTTCTGCAAATCTCTTTGTTAATGTTGTGACTAGAACTCTTTGTTTCTTTTCAGTATTTTTTCGTATTTCATTAATAACATCATCAATTTGATTCTTTGTTGGTCTTACCTCTACAAAAGGATCTAGAAGTCCTGTAGGTCTTGTTAAGAGTTCTGTAACACATTTGTTGCTATCTATTAACTCCCAATCTGCAGGAGTAGCAGAAATATAAAGGGTAGTTCCTTGTTTTTTTCTAAATTCCTCAAAATTTAAAGGTCTGTTGTCTCGAGCAGTTGGTAATCTAAACCCATATTCAATTAAATTGTCCTTTCTTGCCCTATCACCATTGTACATACCACCAATTTGAGGAATTGTAATATGGGATTCATCAATGAAAAGGAGTGAATCCTCTGGAAAGTAATCCAAAAGAGTGTAGGGTGGCTGTCCTGGTTTCCTCCCATCAAAGTAAATACTGTAATTTTCCATACTTTTACAGTAACCTACCTCTTGAAGCATTTCTAGATCGTAATTTGTTTTTTGTTCTAATCTTCTTGCCTCTAGTTCTTTCCCAATATTTTTCAAAAAGGAAACTCTTTGGAATAAATCCCTTCGAATATTTTCAACTGCATTTTTTATAACATCATTGGAATAGACAAGGGAGGTTGCTGGAAATATTAATACCTCAGTTTCTGATTTAATCTTTCTTTTTGATATTGGATCGATTCTACTTATTCCCTCTACAGTATTTCCAAAAAGTTCAATACGAATGGAAACATCTTCGTAGGGAGGGTATATTTCTAGGATATCTCCATTTATTCTAAACACACCATTTGTAAAATCATAAGTATCTCTTTCATACCTCATACTTACTAGGTCAAGTGCAATTTCAGAAAGCGCTATTTTTTGTCCAAGATAGAAAGATATAGCCTTGTTCTCATAGTTATCTGGTTGACCAATATTGTAAATACAGGATACTGAAGCAACAACAACAGTATCTCTTCTTGTTAATGCTGCATTCATGGCTCCAAACCTTAAATTCTCTATTTCTTTGTTAACCTGAGACTCTTTCTCAATGTAAAGGTCTCGTGCAGGAATATATGCTTCAGGTTGGTAGTAATCGTAGTAGGAGACAAAATATTTAACAGCATTTTGAGGGAAAAATTCTTTGAACTCTTCGTACAATTGTGCTGCAAGTGTTTTGTTGTGAGAGATAATCAAAGAAGGCTTGTTAAGTCTTTCTATTAGATTTGCCATAACAAAAGTTTTCCCTGAACCAGTGACACCAAGCAGTGTTTGTTTTTTGTGTTTGTCTAAATTTGAAATGATACTGTTTACTGCGTTTTCCTGATCTGGAGATGCCTTAAATTTTGATTGTAGCTTAAATTTTCCCATTTTGTATATTCTAGCAGATAAAGGAATGTGTTAGAATGTTCTAATGGCAGAAGTAAAATTGAACAAACTTACAGACGAGGTAGTAAGGCAAATTGCAGCTGGTGAAGTGATTGAAAGACCTGCTTCTGTTGTAAAGGAATTAATTGACAACTCAATTGATGCTGGAGCCTCAAGAATTTCACTTAAAATACGAAATGGTGGAATAGATTTAATTGAAGTCTCGGATAATGGTATTGGAATACCAAGAGAGAATCTTGCATCGGTTTTTGAGGCTCACACGACTTCAAAACTAAAGAGTATTGAAGATTTGAATAATCTTTTAAGTATGGGTTTTAGAGGTGAAGCACTTTCCACAATAACGTCTGTAGCTATTGTTACAACAGAATCTAGATTTTCCTCTGAAGATACTGGTAGTAAAATCGAATTCACAGAAAAAGGTAATTTTGAGATGACAACCATAGCTAAGGAAAACGGAACCACCGTAAAGGTAGAAAACTTGTTTTACAATATTCCAGCAAGGAGAAAGTATTTGAAAACGAGTAGTACAGAATACAGAAAGATATATGAGCTTTTCATTAAATATATTTTAATATATCCCAATATTTCCTTTGTTTTAGAAAAGGATGGCAAGAATGTTCTTAATCTCAAAGCTGTTTCAAATTCCAAACCTGGAGAAATTCTTGAGGATAGAGCTTTGTATGTTCTTGGTAAAGATTTTAAATCGGAAATGCTAGCCATATTTTACAAAGGTAATGGTATTTCTCTTTCAGGGTATATTTCTCATCCCGGACAACACAAAAACAAAGCGAAGGCTCAATTCGTATATCTAAACAATAGAGCAATATATGACAGAGGGATTGTAAGAGCCGTTATGGAAGGGTATTCAAGATATATTCCCTTTAAACAAAAGGTAGATTTTGTGCTAAATATTAAACTCAAACCAGAATTAGTCGATATAAATGTTCATCCTAGAAAAGAAGAAGTGAGGTTTGAGAATCCTTTCAGAGTTTACTCTGCAATAGAAGAAGCAGTAAAACATACTCTTGAAAAAAATCTTTCATTCAGAACTGAAAGTGGTACATTTACTCCTGACTCTTCTGTTTCAACAGATTTCAAATCAATAAGAGAGAATTACAATAGAGAAAATCATTCTAAGCCTCAAAGTATTGAATATGAAAAAAGTGATGGTCTTTTTGACAACAAATC
>CAZGKK010000039.1:0-3796 GCA_964526165.1 uncultured Candidatus Saccharibacteria bacterium
AAAACATTCATGGAGCATCTCAAATATGAAAAAGGTGGTGTTTTTATGCCTTTTCCAAGAAATACATCATTCTTAGGAAAAGAAGATGATGAGAATGTTGTTCTAGTACTTAGAAAACATTGGCAATTTCTCATACCAACATTAGCAGGAATAACCCTTCTACTTCTTCTTCCCTTCATCGTTTGGACAATACTCCCCGCAGGGGAGCAAAAGGGTCTTTTCTTTATTGGTCTCTTCTTGGTTGCTGTATTAATATCAGCCTCTATTGGTATCTATAATTACATTAGATGGTTTTACAATGTAAACATTATTACAGACCAAAGAGTAATAGATATTGATTTTGATTCTCTATTTTCCCACAAAACAACAGAAGCTAGATTGGACAAGATTGAAGACATTACATTCAAACAGGTTGGAATCATATCTAATCTAATCGATGTGGGTTCTGTATTCATACAGACTGCAGGTGCTAAATCAGAAATAGAATTCCATGGAATACATAATCCTAAAGAAGTTCAAGACATATTGTCTGACCTACTTGAATCAAAGAAGGAGGGTGAAATATGAACGAAGCAAACGAAATACTAAACAACATAGATACTGTAAGGTTTGAACCATTTGAACTCAACTTTTTACCTCTTCTCAAAATACCTCTAATATTACTCATCATTGCTAATCTCCTCTTTGCATTAATTCTTTACTTCCGAATTAGAATTCTTTCTGACACATTCGTTACTTCACAAAACAGAAGTGTCAAAAGCCTTGTTGTAATATATTTACTAGGTACGTTTTTCTTCTCTTTATTTGCTATACTCTTTTTAGTACTATCATAATATGGAAATAACTGCTCAACAATATATATCAAACGAAAAAGATTCAAACTCATATGTAACTACATATGTTAATCTGTTCTCTTCTAGAAATGAGAAATCAGGCAAAGAAGGAGATATATATGTAGTTCTTAAAATGTCTTCATCAAAGAAATTACCCCTTCAAAGACTTTCTAAGTTTGTATTAGACAGTCTTACAGATGGTTACCTTTACTCACACGAGAAGACTACAAACGAATCAATGAAATCTGCGCTTGCTGATGGTTTTAACAAATTAAGAACGCTAATTCAATCAGACAAGGATATTGATGGAAGTAAAATAGATCTAACAATTTTGATATGTCTAGTCAAAAAGGATGGTCTTTACATCGGCTCGATAGGAAATGGAGAAATACTTGTAATCAAGGGCGGAAAAGCAGTTGATATCGCGGGAATCATGAAGAAGAAAGAAGCAAATACCGCGGGTGTACTACTTGAAGAAAACGAAGCTTTGCTTCTCTCAACTCAGGAGATACTTTCCAAAAATCTTTCCGATATCATAGTGGCCTCGGAACAGGGGAAAATCGAAAGAGAAATTACAAGAATTGGTGTAAATATGACAGGAGACAGTGCCTTGATGTCTTTTCTTAACAAAAAGAAAGAAATAATGCCCTCAATGCTTGATAAAAAAATCGAATCAATTGAAGCCATTAGTGAAATGGAAGAGACGTTCATACCAAACGAAGAAATTGAGCAAGAGAAACCTAAGAAAATGCAAAGAAAATTTCCTCTCCAACTCAAAAAGTTAAAAGAGAATCATGCTGTTGGTCAAATAGGGGAAACGTTCAAACAAACAGCAGGGAAAGTCTCTTCAATTGGACTCAAATTAAAGCCCTCGAAAGAGACAATGGAAAAAGCCGGAAATATATGGGGGAAAATAAAAATACTCCTAAAAAAGCTTTTAAATGTTGTAAAAATACTGTTTGGAAAAATTTGGGTAAAAATAAATGCCCTATTCTCAAGGAAGAAATGGTTCAAAAAAATTATGTCAAAATACTCAGAGATGAGTTTCAGGGGACCGAAGCGTTCTGCCCAAACTGTCGGGGTGAGAATAGATGATTACAAAGTCAAAAACTTAAGAGGGAAGAGAATTAAAATTGTCTTCGGCGTAGTCGCAATAGCCGTTCTGGTAGTACTTGGAGTAAATTTTTCAATCAAAACAAAAGAAGCTAACGAATTAAGTAAAGAGGCTAATCAGAAATTTATTCAAATAGAATCATTACTTGAGAAAACAGAGCAAAACATAACCGCAGACAAGAGTAGTGCAGAGGTTGCTTATTTTGATGCTGGAAACCTTCTTAAAGAAATACCTAAACCTTTGAGGGAGAAGGATGTATTAAGAGAAAAAAAATTACAGGAGAAATATGACCTTATAGGCGATCAGATTTTCAAGAAGGTGGGTTTTTCTTCAGAGTTAAAGAATTTGTCTGTTTACATTAATCCAAGTCTTTCTTCTATGGGTGAGGGAGTAGATTTTGTAGATCTAGATAAATATATGGACAAGAATAATCGAGAGTACCTATTACTTACAGACAAAGGGAAGAAAGTTGTTTACAAGATTCCTTTAGAAGAGACCCCATCTGTTGAAGTTATTTCTGATGATAAGAAATTAATTCAAGTACCTCAATATGTAGCAGTTGGTGAACGAGGTGTCTTTGTGTATGACAAAGAAGCAGGTGTTCTGAAAGCCCCCATAGCTGAAGATGGGGCATTGGGGAGCTTTATTTCACTTCCTGGCATTCTGGGAAGGGATATTCCTGACGATACAATAGAGGACATGATTATTCTTACAGCAAACGATAATGTATACCTTCTTTCTTCAACACAAAAAGCAGTTTTAAGGTCTACTGCGGTATATGGGGATAGATACTCGATGCTTAGTAAATATATTGAGAATCCACTATTTGAGGGTGCAAAAGATATTCATGGAGATTTTAGTACCTACATATTTGTCAACTCAGAAGAGGGTATCCTGCGATATATATGGAGTTCTGTTGAGCAAAAACAAGTTCCTTCTGAAATGGGAATTACAGGATTGTCTGGAAGTGTTGGAAAGATTACAAAAGCATATACATATGCTGATAGTATGGATAGTGGGTTGTACATGTTTGATTCAGAGGGGAAAAGATTCTTGAGATTTGAAAAACCTCAAGAAAGCGCCTCAGATTTGAGACATCCCAATCAACTCCTTTTGCTGAAGCAGCACGAATATAGGGGTGGAGATTCAAATGAATTTTCTAATGTAAAAGATTTAGTTGTTGATTACAAAGAAGAGAATATGTATGTTTTGGATGGTAATACGGTATGGAAGATTGCTTTGTAGTATAATTACTCATGAAAATTTCTAACAAAAAAGCTATCTTTAATTACGAGATTGTAGAATCTTTTGAAACTGGTATTATTCTTACCGGTGCGGAAGTAAAGAGTATCAAAGGAGGTAGGGTGAATCTTACAGATTCTTTTGTAAAAATTATTGGCGGAGACCTGTATCTTGTAAATACTGAAATCCCTCAATACAGGTTTAGTACTGATGAATTCTATGATGCTAGGAAATCTAGAAAACTTCTAGTAAAGAAGAATGAGCTTGTGCAGATCGCAAGTAAGTTGAAGGCTAAGAATCTACTACTAATACCTTTGTCTATATATACCAAGGGGAAATTAGTTAAGGTGGAGGTTGCATACGCTAGAGGTCGTAAGAGACATGAGAAGAAAGAGAGGGAAAAAGAGAGGGATTTGGATAGAGAATTGCTTTACGATAGCCGAAAATATGTGATATAATTACGCTATGAGTGAAATTATTGGAAATATTCTTGAAAATTCACCAGTAAGTACTGCTGAAGCCCCCATACAGGGAGTTAGTTCAATTGAGCAACCAAAGATTGAAAAGATTGAGCCTGATACTGCAAGTGAGATTAGTGAGAGTGTAG
>CAZGKK010000040.1:0-3789 GCA_964526165.1 uncultured Candidatus Saccharibacteria bacterium
TTAAGACAGGACCCAAATGTAATCATGGTTGGAGAAATCCGAGATACGGAAACAGCAAGAATTACTGTTAACTCAGCCCTTACTGGCCACTTAGTACTTTCAACCTTACACGCAAATGACTCTGTAAGTGCTATCCCAAGACTCGTAGACATGGGTATTGAGCCCTTCTTAATCGCTTCAACTCTAAACATTGTTGTAGCACAAAGGCTTGGAAGAAAACTTTGCAATGAGTGTAAAAAAGAATATACACTCGAAAAAGATGAGGAAAACAAAAACCTCCTTGATTTAAGACCTGATTTGAAAAAATTTGTTAAACCGTCACAAAAACTTTACAAGGCAGTTGGTTGTGAGAAATGTAACAATACTGGATATTCTGGAAGAATTGGTATATATGAATTGCTCTACATTGATAAAGCTCTGAGAGATACCATCATCGCAAACCCGTCCATGGATGCAATTTCAACTACGGCAAAAAAAAGCGGTTTCAAATTGATGGCGGAAGATGCTGTCGCCAAATTAAATGAAGGATTAATTGATGTAAAGGAATTAATTAAAGTTATTGCCATAAAAGATTAATGGAAGAGAAAAAAGAGAAGCTTGAAAAAATAACAGAACAAAGCCCTGTAAACCAGAAGGGAGATGAAACAAAGCAGAAAAAAAATATAGAGAAGGAGGAAGAAATTGTTATTGAAGACAAAAAACAGGCAAAGTTTCTCAAGAAATTACAATCCTACAAAATCAAAGTCCCTACTTTACTCATGTCTATCAAGTCACTCGCTGCCTTGCTGAAAGCAGGTATTCCACTCTCAGAAACAATTGAGACAATCTCTGGTCAATCAAGTGACCCAAAATTGAATAGTATTTATGAATTTGTATCAAACGAAGTAAAAAAAGGAGCAAGCTTAGCCACCGCAATGAGGCTTTTCCCAAAAGTATTCCCAAGAACCATATCTTCAGTAGTTGAAGCTGGGGAAAAGGGAGGCTCTCTCGAAAAAAACCTTATCTTCGTTGCAGATACTATACAAAAAGAATGGGAAATTAACAAAAAACTCAAAGGAGCTGTCATTTACCCAATAATCATTATCGGAATGACAATGATGGAGTTCCTTGGAATGATCTTTATCATTTTACCTAAGCTAGAAACTATGTTCGAAGCTTTTGAAAATATCCCAAAATTCACTCTCTTCATTATGAATGTTTCAAAATATATTAGAACAAATTGGATGTATATTTTTGCAATACTTTTGGTAATTGTTGTTGCCATCATTTATTACTTAAAAACTAAATCTGGAAAGAGATTTCTAGGTTGGCTAGCTATTAATATGCCAATTCTCAAAAAACTCTTTATGGCAAATATTCTTGCATCCTTTTCTAGAACATTAAGCGTACTACTTGCAAGTGGTATTCCTCTTGAACAGGCTTTAGAAATATCATCTGATACCACAAGCAATTCGATATATGCTGGTGTATTAAGAAAGATTCACAAAAGTATTCATGATGGACAAGACCTCTCAATCTCCCTCTCCCAGTACCCCAAATATTTCAACTCCTCCTTTGTAAAGATGGTTGATATTGGAGAAGTAAGTGGTTCTTTAGAAGATAACCTTATGTATCTTCATGAATTCTACGGAGAGGAAGTAACGGAAATGAGCAACAATATTGTTACTTTCGTTGAGCCTCTTCTTCTTATTCTCGTTGGAGCAATTATTGGTGGTTTAGGAATTACCGTCCTCATGCCAATATATCAACTAATGGGTACTATCAATGGATAGAAGTAGAACGCAAACAAAAAAAATGAAAGGGTTCTCTCTCCTTGAGATAATATTGACTTTAGCCCTTTTGCTCCTGATTTCCGCCCTAACCTTCCCTACAACCCTAGGAAATATTCAAAAGTCAAAAGCGCGAACTGTTTCCTCACAAATTGCAACCGACCTTTACTACCAGCAACAACGAGCACGAAACAAGAATATTCCTACTGGAATCTACTTTGAAAGTGGGAGATATACTCTTTTTGATGGAGATTCCTTTTCGACGGGAACAGAAAAAGACCAAAAAATGCTTCCTAACAATATACAAATTTCCTCAACTTCTTTAACAACAAATAATTCCGTTCTTTTTGAAGGGAGTGAATTCAAACCACTTTCCTACGGATCTCTTTACGTACAGGTAATGGGTCAGTCCTTTAGAGTAAGCATTAATGAAGAAGGGTTAATAGAATATGAATAAAAAAACCAAAAAACTTAAAGGGTTCAGTTTGACTGAAATAGTCCTTGCTATTGGACTCTTTGCTGTGACTTCTTCTTTTCTTGTATTTTTAATACTAGACGCTACAAGAGCCTTTGAAAATATTGAGAAAAGAGCAAATGCTTCAGATCTAACAAAAGATGTTTACTCAGGATTGAAATTAATTAAATCGGAGGAATGGTTTAGCATTTCAAAAGAAACCGATGATGGAATAAAGCACTTAGAATATGCTGACGGACGATACCTAGTCGTTGATGGAGCAGGACAGGAGAATGGTTTGAATTACTCCTTTGTAATTGCATATGCATACCGAAATGCCTTTGGACAACTAGTAGATACTGGAGGAGTTTTAGATCCGCATACTCGTGCAGTTAATCTGAATATACAGTGGAGAGATAGGCTGGGGAAATTGTATACACTGACTCCAAAACTGTTTTTGAATGACTGGAACATTAATTCCGTTGTATTTACCTCGAAAGCAGATTTTGACCTTGGGATATACACTGACACTCTTTCACAGGAGACTTTTGGTGGGGAGGTAAGACTTGCCCCTCAGAGATATTTTGATTGGTGCCGGCCATCTCTTAGTACATATGCTTTCGACCTGCCAGGACAAGGTGTAGCAAAAACAATTTCTACCCATGGAAATACAATATATATGGGAACTGGCGACAACGCTTCTGGTCTTTCTTTTGTAAAAGCGACAGTAACGGAGGACTCAAATGGAGAACCAATATTAACAGTTAACGGGAATGTCGATCTTGGAAAAACCAATGACATAGAGGCTCTCCCTGATGGATATGCACTGATTGGTTCAGACACAAACTCAAAGGAGGTGTCTATCATAAGTACAAATATTTCTCCCTATCAAGAGGTCGGATGGTATGATTTGTCTGGCAATGTTGATGGACAGCATGTTGCCGGATACGGAAATATCGGATTTGTAAGTTACAAAAACAATGTAACACTCTTTGATATAACAGAGAAAACAGGATTAAGAAGTACATTACGGTCTGTTTCAGTTGGAAGCGGAGGAGCTTTGGTAACTGATTTGTATGTTGATGAGAATTTTATGTATGTCACTGTAAGTGGTGATACTTACAACCTGAAAGTTTACACTTACTCCCCCACCATCACACTGGCAGGTCAAGCAAATTTGGGAAGTGTGACACCTACTGCCCTCTTTATCTCCCTAGACAAGAACAAAGCGTATGTGGGAACAAGTACAAATGCTGGACACGAATTCTATGTACTTGATATCTCAAACAAATATACAGAATACCCACTTGTTTTCTCATACGAACTAGGGACACTTGCTGTAAGCTCAATTACTGCGGTAGAGAACAGAGTTATGATTGGAGGAGAGGGTGGGTATGGAAACCCAGACTACATTGTACTTGATATCTCCACAGGGACCTCAGCCACTCAATGTGGGCAATTGAGTATCTCAACATCAATCAATTCCATGGATTTAGTAATTCTTGGAGAACACCTTTACACATATGTACTTACATCAGATTCAACAAATGAGCTCAAAGTAATTGA
>CAZGKK010000041.1:0-299 GCA_964526165.1 uncultured Candidatus Saccharibacteria bacterium
CATTCGACTCCCCTTGGGTTAGGAGAGTGGTTCTTAAGAGTAAGGGCTGTTGGAGATGGTGATTTAGTAAGTGATTGGGTTGTGGTAAATTTCTCTGTTTTAGAAAAAAAGGAGGGAGGTGAAGATAGTGAGGAACCCACTAATCCTCCAACTGAAGAGCCTGAGAAACCAACAAATTGGTTTGTTACAAAAGTTACAGAGCCGGTGAAGCAGTCTGTAGAAAAAGTACTGGAAAATACTGTCGGTAAATTAGATCAGAAGACTGCACAGGTATTTACAGTAAGTACTGTTGTTACAAA
>CAZGKK010000041.1:309-3757 GCA_964526165.1 uncultured Candidatus Saccharibacteria bacterium
CTATTCCTTATCTTCTAGTACAAACATCCTTGGCGTTCTCGAGTTTAATAGGATTTAGGGTAAAAGGTAATCTCTCTGGATATGTATATGATTCAGTTACAAAAGATCCAATTAAGCAGGCCATTATAAGGATCTTTAATGAAAAAAATGTATTGGTTTGGACCGATGTATCTGACTACAAAGGAAGATTTAGAAGTCCTGATTTGGAAAGTGGGAAATACTACATTAAAGTAACTGGGAGGGATTACAAATACCCGTCATCTATCGTAGTAGGAGAGACAGACTTTCCTTTGGAGAATATATATAGGGGAGGAATCTTTGAAGTCAAGGATGGTAATATACCTAAATTTTCAATCCCTCTTGACCAATCAGAGTTAAGTATCGTAAAAATCCTAAGTGAGAGATTCTTTTCTAGAAGTAAATGGTTTTGGAAACCACTACATTTTGGAGTTTTTGTATTAGGACTGGCATTTAGTGCTTATGCTGTTAAGGTGAATCCTATATGGTGGAACTACCTAATTTTGTTTATGTATATTCCCTCTTTAGTTTTGTTGCTTTTCTCATTGTTTGGGAAAAAAGAGAAGTATGGATATGTTAAGGGAGAAGAGAAGAACTTGCTTGCGGGCGTTACTGTGCATCTTCTTGATAGTGAATTTGAGAAGGTAGTTTCAACAAGAGTAACTGATGAGAGAGGGAGATACAGATTCTTGGTAGATAGAGGAATTTATACTATTGAGGTCGCAGACAAGAGATATATCTTACAGAAGCCAGATGAATACAAGAGTATAAAGATAAAGAAAGAGACTTCATCTGTACTTTGCCCAAATCTTATTGTGAAGAGAAGAGTATAGATTAAGTATTGAAAAATCTGCGTTATATTACTATAATCTTGATTGTTTTATGGGTGTATAGCTCAATTGGTAGAGCAAACGACTCTTAATCGTTTGGTTCGGGGTTCGAGTCCCCGTACACCCACCATTTCCCAAATTTTGATATAATTAATGGTAGGTTGGTTGAGAGTTGGAGAAGCTCTCCTGGTTATTGAAAAATAACTTGCGATGTTGAGTCATCTAAAGGCTTCTTCCTGATAGCGGTGCAAGTCCGACAACCTACATATTTACCCCAATCCTATAGTGTGGAAAATTTCTTCTAAAAATGATATAATGTAGATGTACTTTAAAAATTTACGCTAATATATCTTAGGAGGATGTAATGAATATCTCAGATGAATGGAAGTTGATTCTTTCAATTTTTATTGCCATAGCTGGCATTTTCTTGTTTTTGTTTTCAATACTTACGAAATTCACATGGTAGATCTAGAAAAACGATAATCCCTAAGGAGGATGTAAAATGTATCTCGATGATAATGAAAAAAAGGCAATTGCTTCTTTCTTTGTAGTCGCATTGTTTAGTTTTGCTTTTATTTTCTTAGTGAAACCCACTAAGGATAAAGTGGAGCTTCTTCAAAATCCCACGATTTTCCTTCAAAGCGGAGGGGAATTCCAGGTTGCTTCAGATAAACCCATTTCTTTATCCGCCGTATCTATCGGACCATTTGTTCTCGAGGTCGATGGGAGGAAATTAATTTCAACAGAGCAGGATAACAAATCCTATTCAATTCCAGAAATGGAAGGGCACTTTGAAAACGTTGAAATTACAATTTCCGAAGAAAAAGTTGGTATTGAAATGATATCAGAAGGAGAAGTGGAAATCACCCAGTCTCGGAAAGGTGTCGTAAATTTATTGGGTTTACTTCTTTCCCTTTTCATGATTATGGTGGTGGCAATTATCCTCACAGCGTAAATTAACCCATGAGGTTATACAATTGGCTTCAAGCCAAAATACTTTTTTTAAGTATGTATAACCTCATGTCAAATCCTTTTAAACATATATAAATCATCTCTCTTGTATCCCAACTTCTTGTAATATTCCCTAGTTCCAATAGCTGATATAACAGATATCTTTTTGAACCCTTTCTTTTTTGAAATATTCTCAGCTAACAAAACTAATTCCTTACCCAAACCCAAATGCTGAGACTCTCCCTCCTTACTCTCCTTGTCTATACCCACAACCTTCCCATACACATGTACCTCTCGAATAATGGAACTGTTTCTCAATTCCTCAAGAGGATGTTTTTTTGAAATATTCTTTTTTGGTAAAGACAATCTCAAAAACCCACAAATCTTGTCTATTTCTTTAACTCTGTAAGAAAGAAAAATCTCTCTACCGTTGGTAGTACTGTACTCAATCTTCTCTAAAACAATATCCTCTCTTTTCACTTCCTCCCCCTTAATCTCTCTGCTACGAATATCTTCAGGCTCAATACCTTTCTTTCTCAAATACTCCTCAACAATCTGTCTCAGATTTGTTCTCTTGTTCCCTGCTACAATCTCTTGAGAAGGGATATCCCTAATCACTCGTGACAACCTACAATATCTTGGAGTGGAGGCAATACACTCACTTACTACCTCAACTAAAGTTTCTTCTGTATATGGTTTGTATTTACCTTTCTTGTACAAATCAAAAAGCTCAGTATTCGGAATAACGGAGGTAGGGTATATCTTCATCTCGTCTGGATGATATGGAGTTGTAAACAATTCTTTGTATCCTCGTATATCTTCCTTTTCAGTAGAAAGATACAAATTAGGCATCCAATGACCATGTATTTTGAATCCGAAAAGTCTTAACAATTCAAAGGCTCTTTTTGTATCTTTAATATCTCTTCCTGTTTGATTCTCTCTTAGTACTCTCTCGGAGAGAGATTGAATTCCAATTTGTATTTTAGTAGCCCCAAGTTTCCTTAAATACATCAATTCCCCAACGGAAAGAAAATCCACTCTTGTTTCAAGCACTAACCCTACATTTCTACAATATGCCTTCTCGTTTTTGATTTGTTCCTTTTCTAATTCCTCAAAGGATGAAATCTCAAAACCAGAATCCCTTGGCTCAATATATTCCTTAGAACTTTTTTTCATATCATTCAATGCTCTAAACATCTCTTTTACAAACCATATTTTGTATTCTCCAGAGTATGCGGAGAATGTCCCTCCAAGAACAATCAATTCAATTTTCTCAATATTGTGTCCTACATTTTTGAGTGCGATTAATCTGTTAAACACCTGAGCATATGGATCAAATTTCATTTTTGATGCTCTTTGACTCCCCGGTTCAGAAGCAATGTAGCTTTTAGGCATGCTTCTGTCATTTGGACAAAAGATACAATTCCCTGGACAGTAGTAAGGCATCATCATCACAGTAACAACAGATACTCCCGAATTTGTTCTAGTAGGTTTCAATCGAATTCGTTTTTCGACTAAGGAGATATTCTTTTTTGAGAAATCTTTTTTGACAATCACAAACATCTTTACAAGTTCATCATTTCTGTAAAGTTGTCCATCATTTTTTTTGAATTTCCTAAGTATTTTGTTCAAGGAATTCTGATTCCACT
>CAZGKK010000042.1:0-3043 GCA_964526165.1 uncultured Candidatus Saccharibacteria bacterium
AAGCACCAAGTGGTGACATATATCCTGTTTTATACAGAACAATATATTTCACATTACTGGTGCTTTTTCCTTTTCCAATGGTATAATACTATAGTAATATGATATTTCGATATCTATTCTCGCTGTTTAAAAATTAGAAAAGGAGTTTGAAATGGCTAAATGTACAATTTTTAAGGATATTCTTCCGCCCTATGTTGAAACATATTTTTTAGATGATCACCCAAATGCTCTCACTATCAGTGAGACTATTACCTGGGGTTTGAAGAAGGTAAGAAATGGTGGAGCTGTTATCTTAGAAATGCCACATGGTATTGCTTTTGAAATATTTTCCTCGTTAGAATTTGTTCTTACCTCAAAAAGTTCAGTCGATAGATTAGCAAGGTATATCTATAAGGGATTTCTCACTTTTCGAGATACTTTCCCTGAAGATGAAATTACTTTAAGGTTGTATTTTCCTTCCTGTGGAATAAGTAGTCTTGAGATTAGAAGAGCGCTAAGTGTTGCAAAGTCTCTAAATTCTTCAATTATTCTTATGACTACTCCTCAGGCCGGCATCTTTCTTCCTCCTCCAATGGATGAAGAAATAAATTTCTTTGCGAACTTTCTATATCGGGTACTTGATACTGGTTTTGAGGTATGGAAAGTTTAATCTTTTTCTAATTACAAATGCACCAAAAGAGGTGAGATATGTGTACAGTAATGTACATTCTATATATCTCTATACAACCTCAATTGGTGCTTTTTTCTTTAAAAACAAGGAAAATGCCGAGGAGAGGACTCGAACCTCCAAGGGTTTTACCCCATATGCTCCTAAGGCATACGTGTCTGCCAGTTTCACCACCTCGGCTTAATAGGGTATATTCTACTAAATATTCAGACAATTTAGTAGTGACATCTTATTCCTTGCTCTCTGTTATGCTATTATAAATATTATTAATAATGCCCGAAATTACTGATGGAGACAGAATCAAGCTTTAACACATCACAGGTAATAAATGTAGGACCTAGAAGTTCTAACTGTCCAACAAGGTCCGAGTTTTTTCGTGAACAAGAAGATCCTAGAAAAATTGAAGCCATAGAAAGATTGGAATCAATAGGAGTATTTGTCCCAATGAGTAGTCTTGAGTTGTATCATGGACGGGATCCTAATGGGGACAAAGAAGAATGGAGTGTAAAAACCGATTTCTCAAATGCTGGGAATAATACTGGAAATCAGAATGTAAATAAGATTAACGCTCTAAATACTGGAGATTTCAATACTGCAAGAGATTTTGCTACTGAAAGAATAGTACAAAAATTCCACGAACCGTGGGAGGAGGGAGCAAAGGAAGATAGGCGACGAATTCGTTCAGGAGAAATACCCATAGAGGTTCATAGAATAATTTCATCAGACCCAAATGCAATCATCATAGATTTAAATAAAGCCTCGAAAGAACGAGAAAATATTACCAAATCTATAGCTCCTCTCTTGCCAGCTGTTTTAGAGGCATCGCCAGTGGATTTTGAATACAGAGAGACACTCCCACTCCTACTCAGAACATTAAAGGAGGACTTTAATATAACAAACAAGAGCTTTATTGGGAAAGAAGAAATCCCACAAATATTGCAAAGACTTAAAGAAAGAATTCGAAATTCTTCAAATCCACTAGCTATAATCGATGAAAAATTGGTAACTCATATTGCTGGTGGCATAAATTCCCTTTTTTTGCTAAAGTGTTCTTTCCCTAATTTGATTGATAGATATGCTTTTCATGAGGAGGATACTCTGAAACAGTCAATCGAAACAAAAAGTGGTAAAACAATGACCTACGAATTGCCCTTTAACAGAGATTATGTTGCAAGGTTCCTAAGAAGTAATCACATTGTGGGGATAAAGACAACTGCGCATAGTGCCACTCTTGATAGAGATATTAGTAGTACAGTACTCGTAGACCTTTTGAAAGTAAATACTGTAAATGAAGTAAACAATAAGGAAGAAAGTTTCGAACGGGTGTTTAAAGGAATAAGTAATGAAACAGATAGGTCTCTTGAATCTTCGAAATCTCATCCCTTAGTAAAGCTTTTGTCTGAAAACTACTTTGCAACACCCAAAGAAATTCTTGAAGAAGCTAAAAAGGTTAAAGGTATTGAGAATCTTTTTGATGCTGATGCAGGGAATTGGGAAGGGTTTACATTAGGCGAACATACCGAAACAGTTCTTCGTATGTTTGATGAAACATTCGCGGATGTATTACCTGCAAAACTTCTTCCGGTTATGCGTCTTGCTCTTCTAACTCATGATCTTGGTAAGCCTGAAGCAGTAAAACAAGGGAAAAAGGAGGAACAAAAGCAATTCAATTTAATTGAAGGTGAAAAATTTCTTAATGAACTAGGGATTGAAAAGAATTTGCAGACCTTGATTTTAGGTATAATAGGGGAGGGTCAGGAACTAACATCAGAAATCTTTGTAAAAAAGAAAAATGAGAGCAGTAGACTTATGGAGTTTAGCAAGAAGCTGTTGGAGGGTTTTAGGGGTGATGACAAACCGGTTAAATTTGATGATATGAGAGCTATTTATTACATGGCATTTATGGTGCAGAATTCAGATAGTGGGGCTTATACGGACTATGCAGCTACTAGGCGTTCAGGAGTATGGTTTAGGAATAATCCATCGTTTAATGATTCATTTAAGAATAATTCTCTTGATAGAAGGGGCGCAACTTTATTAACCTAGAAAACTAGCTTTCTTGATTCTCTCCAAAAATTTTACCATATACTTTCACACAACCGTTCTCTTTATACTTAGCATTTTTGAGTACTTCTTCTTGCGAAAGACTCTTTTGTGGCAAGTCCTCTCTCAAGTCTTTTAGGCTTACATGACTTTTCATTGGTTCAACATTTGTAGTATCTACTTCCTTAAGAACATCAACGGACTCAAGGATAGTCTTCATCTGAGGTGTAAATTTCTTTAACTCTTCTTCTGTAAGAGATATTCTAGAAAGTTGTGCAATATGTTTAACATCTATTTTCATTTCTTTAATTCTTCTATTAAAGTATTTCTAAC
>CAZGKK010000043.1:0-3017 GCA_964526165.1 uncultured Candidatus Saccharibacteria bacterium
CTGTTTCCGTATCTCGGATTTCTCCAACCATGATTACATTTGGGTCCTGTCTTAATATTGACCTTAGTCCTGTTGCAAAAGTTAAATCACTTTTTACATTAATCTGGATATGGTTTACACCTGCGATACTGTACTCGACAGGGTCTTCAATCGTTGTAATGTTGACCTCTTTGGTATTGAGAATCTTTAGAATGGAGTAGAGTGTTGTTGTTTTTCCACTTCCGGTTGGTCCTGTAATTAGGATGAGTCCGTATGGTTGTCTGTACGATTTTTCAAGTATTTCCAAATCATTATCACTAAAACCTAAGTCAGACATAGAGTATGATTTGTTAGCTTGAGTTAACAATCTAATTACGACCTTTTCGCCAAAAGTCACAGGCAATATTGATACTCTAGCGTCAACATTGTATGTGTCTTTTTCTTGAGATTGGAATTCTTCTAATCGATTAAGCGGTTTTTTGATTTCTTCTTCTTCCTCTCCTTTTTTCCTTTTCTTCTCCTTAATATCTTCTTCCTCTTTCACGGGTACTTTAACCTCAACTGTTGTTTCTGGTACTTCCTCTTTTGGTTTTTCGCCATCAATGGCTACCTTCTTTATTTCAAAAGGGATTTTACCGTCTTGAGGGGCGAGGTGAACATCAGTTCGAAGTTTTGCTCTTACTTTTATTATGAAGAGTAAACTTTCTTTCAATTCTGGACCAATGGAAATGATGTCTCTTAGTACTCCGTCGACTCTATATCGAACGAGTAGGACATCTTCATCTTTTGACTCGATGTGAATATCAGAAGCTCGGCTCTTTAGGGCATCTATTACTAGAGCGTCCAGGAAGTCAGATATGTTGATCTTCTTCTTGAGGACATCATCCATTAATTCTAGTAGTTCAATCATAACCCTAGGACAGCTAAGAGCTATCTGATATTCACTTTAAATACACGAACACATTAACAGTAAGAATTACCTTCTTACAGAGATTACCTTTGTTCCAATTGGTTCTGCAAGTGGAGCAGCAATCTGGATTCTTGTACCTACTGTACAAATGGTGTAACCAGTGTCCGCAGCGGTTCCACCACTTGGATCTGTTGGGATTGAGACAATGTAGTCTTGATCCTCAGCTGTTAGAATTGTGAGGTCAATACCATCCGTACCAATCGATGAAGGGCCATCGACATGGTCACATTCATTTATACCTGCTGGTAAATCTTTACCATCAGTTGTGTACTGTGTGACCGCATTTAAGATTGAGTTCACATCTGAGCTCCTCTGTGCATTTCTTGTATCCCTGAAGTTCTTTCCAGGGTTGATAGCAACAATTGTTATCGTAGCAAGAATGATGATCAATGCTACAACAACAAGGATCTCGATAAGTGAGAAACCCTCGTATCTTTTTCTATTCATAGAAAAATAAATTAATTAAATTAAGTACATATCCAATATACGAAGTAATTGAAACGGTGTCAATTGTAAAGAATAACTACTTTACTAATTTCATACTTTTTAGAATTTCATCTAACTGATTCAATTCTGCTTCAGTTGCCGTAGATGAGATTTTGTATGTATAGGTTGATCCTTCCGAAGGATTCTTATGACTAAAAAGCGTTGTTTTGAAGTAAAGTAAATTACTCTCACACTGTGGCTCATAGTATTCATTCTGTTCGATCTCATCAAAGTAAAGAACTGTTTTAACTCTCCTGATTGTTCTGTCAAACATTGCGAATTCGGAATATGTGGTATTGGAATAATCAAGAACCTTCATCGTTTCTCCCATCTCTACCATTAGTGCCTTGTTGTCATCCTCATATTCTTTAGAAGAATCTTTGAAATGTGGAAGTTCGTAACATCCGTTTGTACCGAAACCATCAATCGCCTTTAGAAGAAAAACTTCAGAACCATCTATACTTACCTGAAAAGCAGTAAGTCCTGTATACTCCACACCATCCACTAAGGAATCGCTTCCTTTCCCCTCTGCGAATTCTTCAATAGCCCAACCCTCTGGTATTTCGGCTGATATATACTTTCCCTCAAATTTTTCTAATTGAGGCTTTATTTCAGTAGGAATCTCTTTCTCCTCTTCTTGAGTTTCTACAATTTCATTCTCTTCGTTTGTACCCGTATCTTTTTCTTCTGAAAAATATCCTTCCTTTACGAGGATATATATTCCCATTGCAATGACAGCAAGCAACAAAAGAAAAATTACAGTCATCAAACCCTTTGTACTATTGACTTTTTTCTCTGTTACCGAAGCGACCTCTTTTTCCTCTTGAATTTTAGAAGGGCTATTAACATCTACTACCTTTTCCGGTGTATTCTCCTGTGGAATATTGTTTTTGATTTCTTCCATATTAAAAGAATTAATATTATTACTTTAAGTATACACAAAAAATTAAAAGAATGAATATATATGGTAAAATAGTAGGCTATATTAATTTTTACCTGACTAATTTGAAAAAACTACTCTTAGGTATTTTACTAGTATTGCTTTTTCCTCTACCTTCTCTGGCAAAAGAACAGGTTACACTTTTTTGGGGAGTTAATTGTCCATACTGTCATACAGTTAAGGAAAAAATAAATGAAGAAAAAATTGCTCAAGAGATTGACATTGAAGAGATTGAATTACAAGAGAACAAGGAAAATCTTTCAAAATTTGAAGAAAAGATTAAGGAATGTAATATTAATCCTCAGCAAGCAGGTATCCCAATGCTCTTTACTGACGGGAAATGCTACCAAGGTGTTGATCCGATAATGGAGAAGTTAAGAGGAATGGTAAATGGGGAAAACACACAAGATGGAGCTGTGGAGCAGGTAGATTTAGAGAAGGGTAAAGGAAATACAGAAAAGATGATATTGGTTGTATTTGCATTTTTACTCTTTCTGGTACTGATTGGATTTTACAGACAAGGTTCTAAAAAGAAAAAAATTGGAAGAAAAATTTCTGTGAGTTTACTTCTTTTGCTCACCCCTTTTGTTTTTGCAGCTAAAACATATGCAATTTGTCCCCTTTGTACGGTTGCTGTCGGTG
>CAZGKK010000044.1:0-2501 GCA_964526165.1 uncultured Candidatus Saccharibacteria bacterium
AGAATAAATAAAGCCCCAAAGAGTGATTGGCTTAATGAAGCGGGTGGGGACGTATGGATATCTCTCGGAGCGGATGTAAATAGCTATGTAATTGAGAATGCCCAGTCTGGGATTGTGTATGGAGTTAATGTTCTGGCATATGATGGACCAGACGGTCAAACAGATTTCCATCCTAGTTGCAACATGACTGGTTTAGGACAGGTCTGGGATCCTCCTATGTATCTTGAAATCTCATGTCAAGGGACCACGCCTGTCGTTGACCCTGGGAATGGAACAGTTCCTGATACGGGTATTTTTGATAATTCTAAACATACCATGATATTTGGTTTTGTAGTGTTATTAATTGGTTTAGCTTGGACATGGATATCTACATTACCACAGAAAGCTTTCTTTGCTATTTCATCTACCAGCAGTAAGCTAAAAGAGGAGAATGAGAAAAAAAGAGTAGAGAGAAGAAGGAATAGGTTGGAGAAAAGATTAAAATAAAGATATAAATATTAATGGGAAATGTTAGAGTAACTGCTAGTAAGAAAACAACTGTTCTATTATTACTTGTATTGTTTTTTATTGTAGGTGGTACTGGGGGTTATCTATTATGGAGGGTTAATCAAGAGAAGACTGTGGCACCTACGGATAGTGAGGCAGGAGGTGATATTTGTTGTTGCCCAGGCGGTAATATTCAAAACTGTAACGACTACCCTTGGAGTGAATATGATGAGTGTATATGTACTAACGGCTGGTGTACAACAGTTCCTACTTGTGGTCAACCTCTACAATGTACGACAGGAAAGGATTGCAATTCTCAAACTAATTGTGAATGGCCAGCTGTGGCTTACTGTGCTATGGGAAAATGCGAGTGTAAGAGTAGTAACAATGGTTGTAATCCAGATTATTCACCTTGCAACCCCACGTGTCCCTCAGGGTATAGCCCATGTACCGGGACTGGTTGTACTGGAGATGTGAAAAATGCTAGCTGTACTGCAAATTGTGATGGCTGTGGTAATAAATATACTCGAACGATTAAATGTAATAAGGTCATCACTCCAACCTGTGGAGATGGAACAGTAAATCAACCTTCAGAAAAGTGTGACCCTCCAGGTTCTGCCTGTACAACAGCAAGTGGTAAAAGTAGTACATGTTCTGATACATGTACATGTCCTGAGCCAATAGTAATAAATAAATGTGATGCCTTAAACGCAAAATGGGTAACCAAACCAGCTACAACAATTCCATATGGCCAACTGATACCATTTGAATATGTTACTGGTGATACAGATGGTGTACAAAATGAAAATATCATTGTCAAAATTGATGGAAATTCAACATCCGTAACAAAGATCCCAGCCACAGGAAATCCAACAAATATTACTGTTAAGGGCTCACTTAACGGATCAGAAGGTGTGCTCAGTCCAGGAACTCATAAATTAGAAATTTCATGGAATGACACAAAAGGAGCAGGTGGAGTACCTTGCTACGCATATGCCAGCTTTACAGTTGGAGCTGCGCCAGTTAACACATGTGATGCCCTAGGTGCTAAATGGGTAAAACAACCACCCTCAAGAGTTGAGTACGGGAAAGCTATTCCTTTTGAATATATCACTGGTGATACGGATGGGGTACAAAATGTAAATATTCTTGTTAAATTAGATGGAACATCAATTCCTGTAACAAAAGTCCCAACAACAGACAATGCTGTAAATATTACAGTAAAAGGAACCCTAAATTCAGATTTAACTTTAGCATCAGGAAGTCACAAGTTAGAAATAGCCTGGAATGATGTAAAAGGTGCTGGGGGAGTACCATGTTATGCGTACAGTATGATTAGCATATTACCTGAAAATCCAGATTGGGATATTGAAAAAACTGCAGTAGAAACCTGTGAAAACGATTGGACAGAAAACCCAATCGCTAATCTTGCCTACACAATTACTATCACAAATACAAATACAAATACGGGTTCTGGGATAATAACAAGAATTGAAGACACATTAGACCCGAAAGTAGACCCGGCAAAAGTTGCAAACATATCAAATGGTGGAGTGTTGGAGGAGGGAAAGATAGTTTGGAATTTGACATCACCCCTCTCTGATTTCACTCCTGGAATATCAAAATCCTTCACTTATTCAGTCTCAGTAGACAAATCTGGTTTTGGAACATATGAGAATAATGTAATAGCTTCAACAGGAGGTTCAGAAGAGAACTCAACCTTGGAAGCCTCCGCTAACATTGTAGCAAGTTGTAATGTCCCTGGTGAGCCAGGTCAGCCAGAAACAGGCCTCTTTGATGACTCAAAGAATATCGTCCTAATGGGAGGCATCTTACTCTTTGTGGGATTAGGTTGGTCTTGGATAACGGATTCACTAAGTACATTAAAACACAAGATGTCATACGAAAGTAAGTCCAGATTCGAAAAAAGAGTATCAAAAAGATAGTAAAAAAATTACAGAGTGTGGTATAATCACCCTTAGTATTATTTAAAGGAGGTAAATATGTCAGTTATC
>CAZGKK010000045.1:0-2469 GCA_964526165.1 uncultured Candidatus Saccharibacteria bacterium
CCCATAAGTGGTTTGTCCCTTCAGATTGTTCAGGAATACTACCAATCTGTGAGAGATAGGTTTGGCGAAATATGTTATGTACGCACTCCTATGGATGTAATAGCAAGAACTGATTTGAAAGAGAGAAAAGAATCTTTCAAAGGGCCGGGTATGACCAATGATGTTATAACGAATCGTGATTACGGATTTGTTCGTGAATGTGATGTAATATTTGCAAACCTTTCCAAGTGTACTAGACCTTCTATCGGCACAATTATGGAAATAGCATGGGCATATGCTCATCACAAATACATCATTATTGTCATGGATGGAAATGGTCTTCATGAGCACGGAATGATTCTTGGAACACATCCAGTCGTCTTCAAAACTTTTGAAGAAGCTGCAAACCATTTGATTGAATACTGTAAAACAGGAATCAGTGATCCATTATTACGTAGCTATTCAGATGAATTGAAATATTAACTTTGATATCAACTTCTTAACCCCTAGCGGGAGATTTGTCTTTTGACTCTCCTGCTAGGTTTCTAACTTCATTTGTTCGTCGTAACTTGTAGACATCCTATTCTTCTTGGTATACAATTAATCCATATAATATTGTTGGGAATTATATATGGATATTAACCAATTTAGAGCAGATATCACAAAATGTGTTGAGCACGTCAAGGAAGATCTTTCACAGATTCGAACAGGAAGAGCCACATCAGAGCTTGTCGAAGATGTCTTAATCAATGCTTACGAAACTCAATCACCAGTAAAAAATCTAGCTTCCATTTCTGTAATGGATGCAAAAACAATTTCTATTGAACCTTGGGATAAATCGATATTAGAAAATATTAATAAAGGTATAAGTGTTGCAAATCTAGGTTTTTCTCCAATTATGGAGGGAGACAGGGTGATTGTTAAAATCCCTGATCTTACAGAGGAGAGAAGATTGGAATATGTAAAGATTATGAAAGAGAGAATAGAGGATGGGAGAATTTCAGTTAGACAGGTTAGGCAGAAATTTATGCAAATGATAGACGAAGACCAGAAGGGTGGTTTGTCCGAAGATGCTGCAGACTTAATGAGAGATGAAGGAGAAAAGATTGTAAAAGATGCAAATGGTAAGATTGAAGAAATCAAGGAGGAGAAGGAAAAGGAGTTGTTAACTATTTAATCTAGTAAAACTTAAAATGACAGTTGTAGTAAATATCTTACTTTTTCTTCTAGTAATTAGTATTCTAACTTTTGTACATGAGTTAGGGCATTTCTTAGTTGCAAAATTAATCGGAGCAAAAGTACTTGAATTTGCTCTTGGTTTTGGTCCTAAACTTTTTTCTAAGAAAATTGGGGAGACGACATACAGTTTAAGAGGATTACCTTTTGGAGGATATGTAAAAATATTAGGAGATGGTGATCCTAGTGAGGAAATGAACAGGAAGGCAGATGACAAAAGAGATTTAAGAAAAAAACCTAAATATCAACAGATATTCGTAATGCTAGCTGGTGTTACAATGAATATTTTGCTTTCTATCGGTATCTACTATGTTGTACTTGCATCAAATGGATGGGAATTGGTTCTCAATTCTGATTATAGAGATTTTAAGGCATTAGGCGCTTCTGTATATCTTGAGAGAGAGGGTGATGTTAAGTTCGATTTAATAGAAGGTGGGACAGCTGAAGAGTCAAATCTTCCCTCTAGTGGATTTATTAAATCTATAGATGGTAAAAAGATTGAATATACAGAGGAGGTTGGAGAGTATATCTCAACAAAAAAAGGGGAAACAATCTTTATGAATATCTGTGTTGAGGAAAGTTGCTCTGATTATTCGGTGAATGTACCAGTGGAGGGAAAGATTGGTATTTCTATGCCTTCTAACTATCTTGTTATCCTTTCATACAAAGAGAACAAGTTGTTTGCTGGACCTGCACATATTAGGAATAGTTTAGTTTTAATTGGAGACAAATTAGGGGAAATGATTGGAAATGCTAAGGTGACAGGAGATTACAGTGAGCTTTCTAATTCTGTTTCTGGACCTGTAGGGATATATTTTGTAATAGATTACTTTAAACAGTTTGGAATTATTCCATTTATTGGGATGGTTGCAGATTTGTCATTGTCATTAGCACTTGTAAACATTTTACCTATACCTGCTCTTGATGGTGGGAGGGTTCTGATATTGCTTGTTGAATGGATTGCTGGAAAAGAGTTGGATGAGAAGATAGAGACAAGGATAATTAATGGTAGTTTTATTTTTTTAATTATTTTGATACTATTTATTATTATTAAAGATATAGTTAATATAGATAGTATTAAAGAATTATTTAAGTAGTATTAGTGTATGAGTAATATTAGAGTAGGGGTAGGGAAGAAGGGTGTAGTATTAGCCCTCGTTATAGGAGTTTTGTTACTTGGTGGGGGTGGTGGATATTTACTTTGGAGAGTTAATCAAGAGGATACTGTAGCACCTACAGATAGTGATGCGAGTG
>CAZGKK010000046.1:0-2386 GCA_964526165.1 uncultured Candidatus Saccharibacteria bacterium
CTTCAAGAGGTTTAGATATTAACAATATTAGTCATGTAATTAATTATGACATTCCTCAAAACTATGATGATTACATTCATAGAATTGGAAGAACTGGCAGAGCAGGTAAGAAAGGATATGCTCTAACGTTTGTAGAATAAGGAGTAGGACGATATTTTTCCTTGTTTAATATAGCTAGATGATATATCGTGTAGAGTAAATTTAAAATTAGTGAATAATAAAATGGGAAGATATGAAAGAGGAAATAGAGGATATGGTGATGGTAAGTTCGAAAGAAGACAAATAACCATGTATCCTGCTGTCTGTGACAAATGTGGTAGAGATTGTCAAGTACCTTTTAAGCCATCTGGAGACAAACCTGTATATTGTAGTAATTGTTTTGAGAAACAGGACAATGGAAACTCAGACAGATTTGAAAGAAGGGGAAATGACAGAAGAAGCTACGGAGATAGAAATGATAGAGGGAATAGAAGAGATAGAGGAAACAGGGAAGATAGAGAGATGTTTTCTGCCGTATGCGATAACTGTGGTCAAGATTGTCAGGTTCCATTTAAACCAAGTTCAGACAAACCTATCTTTTGTAGTAAATGTTTTGAAGAGAGAAAGAATTCACAAAGTACAGAAAAAAGTAGTAGCTTTAAAAGTGATGAACAGGTACAAAAACTTGATTCTATCATAGAGAAACTAGATAGAATCCTTATAGCTTTAGAAGGAAAAAATACTCCAAAAGTAGAGAAAGAACCAAAGAAAGTAGTTAAAAAAGAAGTTAAGAAGAAAGCTGTAAAAAAGGCTAAAGCTCCTAAAAAAGGAGAAGAAAAATAGATTAAATCAATCTATATAATTGGTAAAAAAAAGGAGGGTACATGTACCCTCCTTTAATTTTGTAACTATTAAAGATTACTCTTCAATTAGGGTGATATTGGTTGCGTTTAATCCCTTTGGTGTTTCTTCAACATCGTAGGATACTACATCTCCAACTTTTAGTTTTCTATTAGCAAGGTCACCTTCCAAAGAATTTTCGTGATAGAAAATATCTTTCTCAGAACCCTCTTTAGTAATAAAACCAAAGCCCTTATCAGTTACAGTCTTTACTGTTCCTTTTTCCATGATAATTTATGGATAAAATAAGTTAAGCTAAAAGATTACTACGAAATTACTTTTGGGAAATTTCAAATACTCAGATAACTACTCCATATAATAGCAGATAAACGGAAGAATAGCTAATATATTCTCTAGGGATACTTCTTGGCCAATAAATGGTATAATACCAATATAATCTCATCGTCCTCACATATGGTCAGATATTCAGTCCTTGCAGTAGGTATTAACAGCAGTAAGAAAGAAAAAGCAAAAATCCAAAAGGAGCTTAAATTAGATAATATCAATTTAGATGTTGCATCAATAAAAGATGTCCTGTTTAGATTAGAGGAAGGAAAAGTTACTGCCTCAATAGCTGGCAAAAATCCGAATAAATACGATTACATCTTGATACAATCTGGTTGGAGTACAACACATATGGCATATCTACTCCATCTTTTCCTTAAGTCACAGAAAATTCCACATAATACTCCTTCAACCCAAAGTACAAAACTTTCTGACATATTTTTGCTTTCTTCTAAAGGTGTGTCAGTTCCAAACACTTTCTTTCAGAATGGTTCAAAGATAGATGAAGCTAGGATATTGAAGATAGAAGAAACATGTAAATTCCCTTGTATATATAAAACCGTATTGGGTTCACTAGGTTCGAATGTGTACCTGGTCAATAGGCCTGAAGATATTGAGGAAGTGATTCGTAAGAATGGGAAATTAAATAAATATATATTTCAGGAATATATTCCAAATGATTTTGATTACAGAGTTGTAGTAGCCAATAATATTGCTACATCTGTATGTAAAAGAACTAGAGTTGAGGATGAATACAGGAACAATGTAGCGCTAGGTGCCACGGAGGAATTTATGACCATTGAGAATACTCCACAGGATGTTTTGGATATAGCTGTAGGAGCTTCACACGCACTAAAACTTAACTGGGCAGGTGTGGATGTAGTAACAGATAATCGTACTAGCAAAAACTATGTTTTAGAAGTAAATAGAAGACCTGGACTTACAGAGAAATCAAGTGAGATAAGTGCACTTTACGGATTTTTGAAAGGATTAGCTACATTTAAAGGATAGTCTCTTCTTGGGTCTTGTTTTTCTTTAGTAATTTGTAATACTTCACAGCAATGGGTATTAAGTAAAGATCTAATTGTTTTCTTCTCTCTTTTAAATCAGGAATTTTTGAAATTGCTACCAATGTGTCTACATGTAATGAAGTTACTTCTACTCCGAAATGTTCTCCTAAGTTTTTAAGAAACTTTTGTTTAGCACTGTTTGAGGACCAATT
>CAZGKK010000047.1:0-2227 GCA_964526165.1 uncultured Candidatus Saccharibacteria bacterium
ATATTCTCCCAAATTGCATAGCCATATGGCTTGATAATCATAGTACCCTTAACTGGTCCATGCTCAACCAAATCTGCAACTTTAATTACATCTAAATACCATTGCGAGAAATCACTCTCTCTTAAAGTAATTTTTTTCTCATCATGCTTGTTGTTTTCTCCCATGTTAAGTTTTTGCTTATATATTAATCTAATTCTAATTGAAAAAATCATCAAAATCAATCACACTTAAGGAACAATTCAAAACCTTAGCTAAAGAATTCTTCAATGATTTTCTTGTGTTGAGAATTTAGCCTCTTCTCTTTAATCTTGAGTCCGAATTCTTCCATCCCCCACAACCTTATTACTCTCTCCTTGTAATTGTCTGGGAATATTTTTAAACCGTGTTTAACAACATATCTCAACTCTTCAACTGAATTTCCAGGAAGAGTCATTTCTCCCCAAGGTTCAAATTGAGCTTCGGAGATTTCCAACCCAAAACCTTTTACCTTTTGATACTTCTTTAAGGTTGACAGAGGCATACTCCAAGGGAGATAGAAGGAGAGAGCTTCGATTCTTTTTAGAAATGGCCTGATTTCAGGAATCATTGAATAGTAATTGATTCCAAGGGTGAGTTGCTCCCATTCAAACAATTCGTTTTGTACGAATATTTCAAAAAGATGCATTAATTTTCTTAAATCTTTTCTTGCAGAACTATCCATCATTAACTTACTCTTTGGGAAATATTCATGAAGGATAGTAGCAATTTCAACTAAGTACTCATTAGACATAAGTAATCGCTTGTGACCAAATCTGTTGTAACATTCATTCTCTATCTGGAAAGAAATATTTTTTCCCTGACCGTATTCTTTTTTAATTAATTCAAGAAGTTTTTTAAAATACTCAATTGCATATTTCGCAATTTCAGAATCTTTTTTTACAATAGTTCTTTTTCCCACTTCAACATATTCAGGGATATGTTCTTCCGGCCATCTCATAACCTTTATTGGACCTACATTTAAACAAACCTTGCAATTACTTTTCAAAAGGTAATCAATATATTTCTCGTAATACCTTAAACTTACTTTCCCATCCCTCTCAACCACATTCCATCTTAGCCCTAATCGGAAATCTTGAATTCCCAATTCTTTGTTAATTATGTTTAAAGTTTCAATCGGATTACTGTCTCCCAAATACTTCGAATATTCTGGTGAAAACGAACTACCCCAAATTATGTCTCTTTCCATATGCATATTTTACACGATATGAAGGAATATATATAATGAAATATGATACTTACTGGAAGAGAAATTGAGAAACAGGTGAAGAATAGGAATATTGTAATTAAACCATTTGATGAGGAATGTATTAAGCCAAACAGCTATGTATATCATTTAGGAGATACATTAGTTGAAGTTTTGGATGTTGGAGATAAGAAGAGAAAACCTAAAACAAGGAAGATAAGAATACCTGAAAAGGGATATGTTTTAGAACCTAGAAGGCTTTACCTTGGAACAACGGTTGAGACAATTGGAAGCAAAGAATATGTAACCTCCTTAATTGGAAGAAACAGAATTGCAAAGCTTGGGATGTTTTTACAAATTACTGCAGACTTAGGTCAGTTAGGTAAAGAGCACAGGTGGACACTGGAAATTACTGTCGTGCAAAATTTAAGAATATATCCTAATATGGAGATAGGTCAAGTAACTTTTTGGGACACTAAGGGGGAAAAAAATATTGAAGATGTTGAGTTTTACGCAACAAAGAATGAACCCTTCCCAAGTCAGCTATTTAATCAAAAAACAAAATGATACTAACAGGTAGTGAAATAAAAAAAGAAGTAGAAAAAGGGAGAATAATTATTGATCCCTTCAGTGAAGAAGACATTGAGACTAATTCATATGATTTCCATATTGACAATGTTTTGTATACCTACAAAGATGATGTTTTGGATCCTACTAAAGACAACAAATTGATTGAAGTAGTTATACCTTCTCAAGGATTAACCTTAAGTCCTAAGAAGATATATATTGGGAAGACGGTTGAAACAATTGGTAGTAAGTATTTTGTTCCCATTATTAAAGGGAGATCCTCTACTGGTAGACTTGGAATATTTGTAAATATTACTGCTGATTTAATTGACCTAGGCTCAATACAGAAACCTACATTAACACTACATGTTGTATTACCTGTAAAGATATATCCTAATACAAAGATAGGACAGGTTACATTCTGGGTGGCTAAGGGTA
>CAZGKK010000048.1:0-1955 GCA_964526165.1 uncultured Candidatus Saccharibacteria bacterium
ACTACTTACTCTCCTCTTTCTTCACAATAGGTCCTAATTTCTTTTTAACTAAGAAGTAGTACAACACTCCAGGAATAATACCCCACCCCATTAACATACCAGCGATTAACACTGCCATCCATAAAGACTTGTCATTAAATTCTCTATTTGAGCAATCAATCAACATAACAATATTTAATATCAACCCTCCAAGAGCTATTAATATTATGAAAATTACAAAGAACATAACTGCTGATGTTGTTAAAAGAGCACCTCCCAACAAACCACCCAATGAAGGACTAATATCAAACTCTGGGTCGGGCATGGGCATATTATCAAATCCGTTATTAAATTCATCCTCAAACTCCTCTTGACTCTCCTCGATACTCATCTGAAACTCATCTAACTCTTCTTCGGCCTTCTTCTGAGCATCCTTTAAAGCCTGTTCCTGAAGAATCTGTGCTTCCTCCATACTCTGGTCTAACAATTCTTGCTGCTCTGGTGTAAGTGCTTGAGCATATACTCCATTCGTATTGTTTGACACAAATGCCGTTAAGGAGAAAGAAAGAAAAATAGCTACAAGAAAAACTTTAATTGTTTTCTGTTTCATTAAAAAAATATATATAATTTAGATATATCATTATTTCATTCAACTACTACCCTGTCAATTATACTCTGAAATATATTGTAATTGCTTAATATCTCTTCCTATGATATACTTCACCTTGTTTGATTAGATTTAAACGAAATAATCGCCTCAATATCCATATTAGGTTAAACATTTTTATTTTCGGTTACCTCTTTTAAACTGAAAATAAAATATTAATAAACTTAACTATGGAATACAATTCCAACAACAAATACGCGCGTAACAACCGTTACGGCAACAGAAGACCTTCATACAGAAGCTCCTCATACAATAACAGTAGGAACGGTGGGGGTTACAACAGAAAAGGAAGTTCGATTAATGTCAGCCAGCTAATAGCTAAAGCTGTATATGAAGACTTACCTAGTATATATGTATTAGATCATAATCTCCTTGAGTTTGATTTAGTAAAAGAACTTAAAACAAATATTACTTACAAAAAATATACCTCCCCTACTAAGATTCAATATGAAGCAATACCTTACATCTTAAAGGGAAGAGATATCTTAGGATTAGCAAGCACAGGTTCAGGTAAAACTGCTGCCTTCCTAATCCCTATGATAAACAAAGCAATTTTAGATGATACTCAAAGATTTCTCATCATTGAACCAACTAGGGAGTTAGCAATGCAAATTCAAGATGAATTTATGCAATTAGCTAGAAATACTGGTCTAAGATCTGTCCTCATTATGGGTGGAAACAGTATGGGCTCTCAAATTGGGATTTTGAAAAGAAATCCTCAATTTGTAATAGCCACACCTGGAAGATTAAAGGATTTAACAGAGAGAAAAGCAATTAACCTATTAACCATAAACAATGTAGTTTTAGATGAAGTAGATAGAATGCTTGATATGGGATTCATAAATGATATTAGATTCATTACTTCAAAGTTAAATAAAGACAGACAATCACTTTTCTTTTCAGCTACAATGAACAGAAAATCAGAAGAAATTGCTAATTCACTACTTAGAAACCCAATTAAAGTGGAGGTACAAAAAGCAGAACAAGGTAAGAATGTAGATCAAGACGTGATTAGACTTAAAGAGGGAGAAACAAAATTCAATGTACTCTGTGATTATGTATCTAAAGATGAATTCAAGAAAGTATTGATATTTACCAGGACCAAAAGACAAGCAGAGGGACTCTCAAAGAAACTTTTAGACAAAGGTATTAAGGTAAACTGTTTACATGGAGACAAAAGACAGACACAAAGAACAAGAATCATTGATTCATTTAAGAGAGATTTCTTAAATATATTAATTGCTACAGATGTAGCTTCAAGAGGTTTAGATATTAACAATATTAGTCATGTAATTAATTATGACATTCC
>CAZGKK010000049.1:0-1933 GCA_964526165.1 uncultured Candidatus Saccharibacteria bacterium
AAGATATATCCTAATACAAAGATAGGACAGGTTACATTCTGGGTGGCTAAGGGTATAGAGAAGTAAAAGCCTAGCAACTGATTTTTAAAAGTGTATAGTCACTAGGCTTTGTTGGAGAGGAAATAGAAGCGAGAAAAGCTTAATCTGCAGGATAACAGTATAAAGATACATTATAAAAACTATATTCTGTTCCTTCTACACTTGTAGCTTCAAAATAACGAGTCGCCTCGTTATAAATGGGCAATTCAACAAATTGAATGTATTTAAAGTATACATCTCCTTGCTGCCCAACCAAGCAAACATATCCTCCCTTGTCTTTTTCATACCTATAAGCTTCAGAACCATAATCTGAAGTACAGCCGACTACCCCAATCACGAGTATTAATACAGTTATGATAAAGAACAACTTGCTTTTCATCTTATTTCCTTTCTAAAGAGCTATGGATTTTTGTAGAAGCATTTGCCTCATACTGCTTATATTATACCACACCTACTATGGGTCCCTCAACTTCTTAAATTACAAAAATGATATAATTAAAGAATGAAAACAGATTTCAAGACACTCAAAGAGTTACACGAATACTATGCTGTAAACAACAATTGTGGATTAAAGGAATTAGCTACACAGCCAGTATACGAAATTACCGCACCCTCTTCAGGAATTCTTTTCATTGGGGAAGCCCCTGGAAAGAATGAAGATTTACAAGGAAGACCCTTTGTAGGTTCTGCTGGTAAATTCTTAGATGAACTTCTAAAGAGTATCGGATATTCTCGAGAGGATGTATATGTAAGTAATGTCGTTAAGTACAGACCACCAAATAACAGAGAACCACAGGAAGATGAAAAAGATGCATGCAGAGTATGGTTGAATGCAGAATTACTTTTCATTAAACCAAGAGTTATTGTAACATTAGGTAGACATGCCTTGGGAAGATTTGTACCTGGTACAGGAATTACTGCTTCACACGGACAACCATTTGAGCATCCTACAGGTATCCCAGTGTTTGCAATGTATCATCCAGCAGCTGCCCTTTACAACCCAAATTTGAGAGATGTATTAAAAAAAGATTTCAAAGAATTAAAAAATTTCTTAGATAACCAACCTAAAGTCAGTAAAGCTAAACAAGAAGAAATTGATGCAATTTTACAACTCTAATTCTTTTTGTGACTCCATTCACTGTCATAGAAAATTTTCTCTACACCAGTCTCATAATCGTTACATATCTCACTCTCTTTAAACCATATCTTTAACTCCCTCTCTGCATTCTCTACTGAATCTGAAGCATGTAACATTGTCATTGTCGACCTATCTATGAAATCAGCTAATGCATATGTATCCAAGGAGTAATCATCTCTAATCGTTCCAATATCTCCATCTGCAGGACTAGTACTACCTAAAATTTTTCTTACCTGAGTAATTACACCAAATCCTTCCATTACCATTGCGATAATGGGACCACATGTAAGATAGTTAATATTTCTCTGCCTAATCTGTTTCCCTTTCTCAAGTGAATTCCAATTAGATACATCCTCACCTCTTGCAATTGCTCCCTTTTTTGCTTTCTCCCCAATCTCAATTAAATATGCTTCCTTCCCTTCGTAATGCTCACCTACTTGCTCTTTTGTAGCATTAACCATCTTTATGGCTGTTAACTTTACTCCCTTCCTTTCAAATCTTGAAATAATCTCCCCCACTATCTGTCTTTGAAGTACGTCAGGTTTAATCAAAACTAATGTTCTCTCTTGTGCTAATTTTGGTTTGCTCATGTGGTAAGTATTGCTTAAATGTTAGATAATACAAGAATATCAAAAATATGGAAGAAATTACAGAGAAAGGAAAAATTAAAGAGCTCTTTGAGAATATTGCTTCTGAAGAAAAGTGGAATCAGAATTCCTTGAACAAAATACTTAGGAAATTCAAAAAAAATGATGG
>CAZGKK010000050.1:0-1807 GCA_964526165.1 uncultured Candidatus Saccharibacteria bacterium
TCTTTCTATGATAGAATAGCAATATGCATGACTCACACATCCACTTAGCAATGGAGCCATTAAAAAGTAATATCTTGGAAGTTGTACAGAGCTTTATTGAAGAAGGTGGGAAGCATATTCTTACTCAAGGAACGGATATCATAGATTTTGATGAGAATTTTGAATTGGCTAAGTTAGCTAACAATATATATCCGGATACCGTACAAGTAGCGATTGGTATTCATCCCTCATATTTTGAAGAGATTACACTTGCATTAGATGAGAAAGAAAATATTTTTGAGAAATCTCAAAGGCAAATTAAAAAATATATAGAAATTTTTGGCAAAAGAATCAACGAAATAAGTGCAATAGGAGAGTGTGGATTAGATTATTTTCAATTTTCCTTAAACAATACCTATGCGGAAGAAGAGAAGGAACAATTAAAAGAGGTTCAAAAGATTATGTTTCGAAAAGAAATACAACTTGCTGTTGAGAATTCGTTACCAATAAGTGTGCATTCTAGAAATATGATTGGTTCTGACGAGTGTATTAACGATACAATTAGAATTATTGCAGAAGAGGGGAAGGGTTTACTTAAGGGTTCTTTTCATAGCTATACAGGGAATCTAGAACAATTAAAACAAATTCTTGATTTGGGTTTTCATATTGGTTTTAATGGAATCATTACATACAAAAGCGGGGAGAGTGTCAGAGAGATACTTAAGAAAACACCTTTTGAAAGAATTCTTTTTGAAACAGATGGACCTTTTTTACCCCCTCAATCAGTTAGGAAGAACAAAAAGATTAAAGAAAAATTTGCACAACCAAAAGATATCAGGGAGATTATGCAAGTAGTTTGTGATGTGAAAAATATTGAGATGAGGAAGCTAGAAGAAATCTCAGATAAAAGCTACGTAAATTTATTTGTCTAAAATACAGACAAACTCACCATGTGGATTATTGTCAAATTTTCTAATTAATAATTCTTTCTTTACTTCGCTAATCTTCCCAAAGAAGCTTTCTTCTCTCATCTTAGAGATATCTTTCGCAAGATATATATTTATATTTCCAAATTCCTTCAACACTAAATTCAACAACCGCGTTATTCTTTGTGGGGACTCGTAGATAACTATTGAGTTATCTAAAAGAAAATATTGATGCAATAATTTTTTTCGTTTCTCATCACTTTTTGGTAGGAAACCTAAAAATACAAATCTATCTGTAGGCAAACCTGATACTGAAAGTGCTGATGTCATCGCAGACGCTCCGGGAATTGAAACTACTTGATACTGTTTGTTCTGCAATTCTCTTACTAGTTTAAAACCAGGGTCAGAAATTAGAGGAGTCCCTGCATCAGAAATTAAAGCTAAATTTAGTCCCATATCAAGTTTTTCTAAAATCTTTTTAATCATTCTTTCATGATTCTGGTCCCTATATGATATTAATGCTGTGTTTATTTCATATCTATCTAAAAGCTTTTTACTTTCTCTTGTATCTTCTGCAAGAATGAAGCTGACTAACTTTAAAATCTTAATTGCCCTGAATGTTATATCCTCAAGATTTCCAATTGGCGTAGCAACAACATAGAGTTTTCCTTTTTCCATTTTTTAATTATTTAATGTTAATATTTTGCTTAATATTCTATCCGTATTTTCTTCTGTTATTTCTTCAGACTTGAAAGCATCCTTCACATTATTCTCTCCAATCGTATTCCTTCTTAAATCCACTGCCGTTGCGAATACTTTAAGCTCCTCACCTAAATCATTTATCAATGTTCTAACGTATGTTCCTGATGAACATTGTATTAGAAAAGAGACAAATGGCCATG
>CAZGKK010000051.1:0-1795 GCA_964526165.1 uncultured Candidatus Saccharibacteria bacterium
TTAGATCTCCTCTAAAGGAATGTATTCACCGTATGAGATGATATCTATTTTGTTTTGTTTCTTAATATCTTCATACAGAAGATATTTTTGAAGAATTACAAATATTGCATCCTTGTCTTTTTCTTTACATAGCATTATCAACATCTTAGGAAAATTCAATTTTGTACCAACCAAGACCGAGAACATACCATCTTTTTTAGTAATGTAGAAACTATTCAACATATACCATTCGTAAAGTTTCCCTGCTGTCTCAATACCCCTCTTTGTAATCTTGTGTTTTACCTTCAAAGGCTTTGTAGTAGCAGCTGCGTAAATAACAAAAAGAACAGATATTAAAGCCGCAATAAGGTAGTATTTACCTAGAACCGCAAGTAAAGCAATGAAGAGGAGAGAAAATGCAAGAAGAATTAAAAAACTTTTTTCCCTAAATTTTATTTGAAATCTTTCAGGAGATTCCCATGCAAAAAGTTTAATGTTTTGAATTACCTCTTTTTTTTGTACTGGATCCTCCTCTATCTGAACTTTCCTTTGTATTATGTTTCTTCTCCTATTGTCTTTCTCGTCTTTAATGGCTTGCTTCTTAGCTTTAAGAATTGCATCCTCTTTGTCTCTAAGAGCTTTCTCCCCTGTTAAAAAATCCGCTAAATTTTTTAGATTATCTTTTTCCATATTCTGTATTCCAATCATACCACAAAAAAGAGTAACAGTAGAACAATCAAGATACCTAAACCCCAAACGAAATCGATAAAGTGAAATATATGCAAAAGGAAGACTACAAGAATTCCAAATGTAATTAGAAATGAGAATTTCAAACTTTTTCTTACCCTAGCTGAAGAAGAGAGGTTTTTTTGAAAAATTTTGTAGAAAAAGAAAAGAAGGATATTCAAAAAGGAAAAAATTGTAGTTGATGAAAAGACTATAAAAACAAAGAGATTACTCCAATTAATTTCATGAATAGATATTGTTGGAAGGAAGTTTTGGTTGGAAAGTAAATAATACAAAAAACTTACCGCGAAGCCCATAAGAAATATAAATGTTAAAACAAATTTCATAATTTTTTCTTTTCTAGGACTTAATTTAGAGCACTTACCAACTTAAGATTTCCCTATTAATTTTTTAATCATCATAGATGAATATATTAATTATAGAGAATTCTTCAACTCTTTCACAGATTATGGAAAGGACTCTTGATTCATATGGTTACAAAGTGACAGTAGATAATGAGAATTTTGGGAGTAAAGGATTCGTAAAAAGTAATATATTTGATTTCCTAATATTAAATACAAAACTAGGAGAGGATAGAACTGAGAATATTTTGTCCTATGTTATTAAAAAAAGTCCAAATACAAAAATTTTAGGGGTTTGTAATAATGGGGGTTGGCCTGAAAAAGTAAATTTTCTAAATCATGGTGGAGATGATGTCCTTACATATCCTTTTCCAATGCAAGAATTGCTTGCTAGAATTCAATCATTAAGCAGAAGACCTAAGAGCTATATTGATAAAAATCTTTCTCTAGGAGATTTAACACTCGATTTGGATGGGAAAAGTATTTACAAAGGAAATCAAGAAATTGATGTAAGGAATAAAGAATATGACCTTTTTGAATATTTAGTTAGAAACAAAGAGAGACCAATTTCGAGATGTGAACTTTTAGATCATGTCTGGGACTATCGAGAATATATCGGTTCAAATACAATTGATGTACATATAAACAGACTGAGAAGTAAGCTTGAAGACAAAAATGTCATTGAGACAGTTCATGGTATTGGATACATTGTTAGAGACAGAAAACCT
>CAZGKK010000052.1:0-1548 GCA_964526165.1 uncultured Candidatus Saccharibacteria bacterium
AATGTATATATTTACAGAGCTTTGGATGCAATGAATATTATCAAACCAATATTGATGAGAATTTTTAATCCAGTTCCAAGTAGGAACCCAACAAATGAAGCCCAACCTGATTTGAGGCTTTCATTGAAACTTTTTTTAGCTAACATGTATTCTGCAAGAACTGCTCCTACAAATGGGCCTATGAACAACCCTGGGAGATTTGCAATGAGCAATCCTAATATACCTCCAGCTACCGCTCCTAAAACTCCGTAATTACTTGCTCCTGATTTTTTCGAAACGAGGGTTGTAAGGAGATTGTCTACAATGGTTGAAAGAATACAAAGAAAGAAGAGAATTACAAGAGTGAGTATGGTTATTGTTTGAAAGTTATCCAATATTGCTACAATTATTCCTGAGAGAAATATTAGCCAGACACCTGGGAGAGAAAGAATCGTTAGGATTAGACCTCCAATAGCGAGGATGCCAGCAATTACTAAGAAGATTGTTGTTAATATGGTGCTTTCTATACTTCTACTTTCTGCAAAAGATTAAAAGTTTGTTCTGCACATTTGTCCCATGTAAAGGAGAGAGAGAGGTCGTATCCTTTTTGTATCAAGGGGGTGTATTTTTCTCTATTCTTGTATATGTCATATATTGCATTTCCTACTTCCAATTCGTTTAATCCATCTACTAGCATAGATACATCTTTGAATATCTCCTCATACACAGGGCTTTTGTGAAGTATTGTTGGTGTTTTTGATCTTAGGGCTTCTGCAGCAGATATACCAAATCCTTCATAGAGGGCAAGGTGTAGGAAGGCAATTGAGTTGTTTAAAAGGGAGTAGGCGTATTTGTCTTCGTAGAAGCCTGTAAATGAGACATTTCTTTGTAATTCATTTTCCCTTATGTATTTGATTAACTCCGCTACTTCTGGTTTGGACGTGTCTTGAAATTTACCTCCTGCGATTACCAGGTATGGAGCATCCTTTTTATCTATTCCTTCCTGTTTTAGTTTGAATATGAACTCTCTGTAACCTTTTATTACCCCTATTGAATTCTTGCTTTTGTTGATTCCTCCACCTAAATATATGAAGTAACCCCTTTCTTTGTAATCATGAGGTAGGAGCCTATCTAGGGCTATTTGTCTTTCTTCTAGTTCTATTCCTAGGTATGTTACTTGGACGTTTTGTTCTGGGTAATCTGGGTAGTATTTAAGGAAGTCATTTTTTGTGGTTTGGGAGTTGCAGAGGATGTATTTACATTTTTTTGATTTGTTTAATGTATACCAGTATTGATACTTTCTAATTAGATTATGTATGAAAGATTGTTGTGAGTACATGTTAAAAAGAGGAAGATTCATGTCATGTACGAAAAGGACTGTGGGTAAGATATTTGAGGGAAAGTTTCTCCAAAAGTATGGGCAGAAGTAAATACTATCTTTTCTTTTTATTTTTTTTATCGCTGGGAGTATTTGCGAGTAGTAGGTAATGTCATTTTTGTAATCGTTTACTTTGTATTCCCCGATATCTACTAGTTGAGCATTTTTGTATCTGCATATATCTTTGTCTA